>JAYRNS010000940.1:0-2439 GCA_041912075.1 Anaerolineae bacterium | reverse complement strand
TCATGGCGGCGGGGTTTGCAGCTTGTTCGAAGTCTGCCCTTGCCAGTGCAAGATGAAGCGGAGCCAGGCACGCTGGCTCCGCTTCTAGTCAAGCGTAAAGACGATCGTTCTCGAAACAGCCCAGTCCGCGTCTAGCGGCTGGTCGCGAAGTAGATGTCCTCTTCGACGGTGCCGCCCAGGCCACGCGTATCAGCCCAGATGACGTGGGCTTTGCCCGTAGCATCGGTTGCGACCCACATGTAGTCACCCAGGAAACCAGCCTGCAGAGGGTTGTTGGCCGGCGTCAGGTTAGGCATGGAGGAGGTCGTCATCCGGGTGTACCGGATCTTGGGGGAGGCAGAAGCTGCGTCGCTCACCCTGGCAAGGGTGATGTCATTGCAGCCGGCGAACTCGCAGTTGCCATAGGAGCGATCGTAGTAGCCGACGAACAAAGTACCGTCTGGCGCTACTGCGCTCCACGGCTGCCATTGCGCGCTGCCCGCCGGTGTCAATTTGGTTGTCGAGCTCCAGGTGCTGCCGCCATTCGTCGAAAAGGCATAGAAGACGTCGTTGTCACAGGGTGGTGTGGCCGTAGCAGCCGGACCCGTGCAGGTGCCGCCGCCGTTGCGGAAATCTGCCCAGGACACGTAGAGCCGACTGGCCCGGTCAATCGATGCCGAGATCGATGTGAATCCGGTCACACGATAACCATTGGGTGGCAAGCAGCCGCGGCCGGCAGGACAACCCGCGCCGCTGGGACCTGTTGGTTGGGTATCGATCATGTCACCGATCTTCACTGGAGCCGACCAACTGGCCATGAGGCTGCAGTCCGCGCTTGCCGGGCAAGACACCATCATCACCTGATTGTCAGTGGGCCTATTACCATTGCCAAAAGCCACGTAGATAGTGCCATCCGGTCCGACGATCGGGTGCGAGCCCTGGTCCTGATCGCAGGCATCAGCATTGGCGGAGCCGCTGAACATGGTGCAGGCGGTCGCGTTGGCACCGCTGATCTCGATGCCGGGCGACCAAGTCGCACCGCCATCGGTCGATTGACTGAAATAGATGGGGCTGTTGCTTCCCACTCCGAACATTGTGCTGGCAAATCGGGTCCACGTGCCATAGACGTTGTTCAGCTTCGGGCTGCCGGGGTTGGCATCCGCGACGATGAACTCTTTGTCGTTGAAGATATCGGGATCGTTGTCACTCGCCAAGACACCGAGCGGGGTGTTGCGATACTCCTGGAAACTCAAAGCCGCCGGTGTGTGGTAGAAGGCACCGCCGATGGGTGCATTGGATTTCGCCACCACGAAAGCGCTGGCCGGCGAAGCCACGTCGAAGAGGACGCCGCCCACATAGGCATTACCGGCTGCATCGAAAGTTGCAGTCGGATCGCTGCAAGCATCGGCCGTGTGTCCGCCGCCCGTAAGGAACTGATAGAACGGTGGCACCATGTCACCCCACGTCTTACCACCGTCGAAGGACCAGTCGTACCCGCAGTGATTGAAACCGATACGCGAGTCATTCTGGCCGGCGATCAGGTTGTTAGGGTTTGTAGGGTTGATTGCGATGACTTCCTCTGCCTGGCGGCGCAGCGAACAGTCCTGGTTCACCTTGGTATTCGGTCCGCCGTTGGTGCCCCCACCGACGTAACGATTGGGGCAGCCCGCCGTGGCGGAAGCCGGCGTGCCAGCTTCACTGGACGGCGGCGCAGCGACCGCGTCAGCACGCCGGTCGAGTTCACCGGTGGCACCTAACACGGCATAGACGACGCCCGAAGACAGGGGCTGTTGGTATTTTGGTCGTGTGAGCTGGCCTAACTCGTAAGCCAGCTCGCGGGCCACGATGTTGTTGCCCACAGGCGCAGAGAGGGCGCGCGTACTGTGCGACAGCAGGATTCCGCCGACGGCAAAAATCAGCGCGATGACTACGACACCTATCAGATTGACTTTGTTCTTCATCGTACAGGTCCTTTCGGTATGACAGGATGGTGACAAAACACCTGCTGGGGAGGGCAGGCAACGATGGCCAATAGAATCCGGTGACTTCCGTGTTGGCTGGTATTGGGAACCAACTACGGTACAAAGCCGGTTGGCTCAGTCAATCCAACGCCAACGCAAAAGGTAGTAATGATCGTGGTGTCCAAAGAGTGGGCACTACAACGGAAATCGGGGTGGAGAGGATGGTTGTCGAGACGGAAGCTCGATGGAGGAATTGGTGCGAACTCCATCGATGGACGGGACTATAGCACCACGCCGAAGATTTGTCAATTGATCAGTTCGGGCCCAATGGACTCATGAGTACCGTCCACGAGGTTGGACCTGGAATGTCCGCATCACGCATTACATTTACATGCATTTCCATTCATGCTGACGTCACGCGCAGCTTCCACCTCCGTGTGCCCCGCGCCGGCAGCACCGACGCGGCCTGCCAGTCGCCAAGGGCGCTGTCCAGGTCATC
>JAYRNS010000939.1:0-3789 GCA_041912075.1 Anaerolineae bacterium | reverse complement strand
CTTGCGTTGTTTGGCTTCGTACTCAGCCTGCTCGGCAACCTGACGCTCCTGAGCACGAGCTTGCAAGACTTTCTTGGCCTCAGCCAAGCGTTCGAGGCGATCCTGGCGCATGGCGATTTCGTCGGTCACGTTCAACCCTTCAGGCAATGCGTGGCGGTCGGCCTGTTCGGCCAATAGAAACAACTGATCCACCTCGGCGCCCAACTGGCTTTCCAGTTCCAGCAGCCGCTTGTAGCTGACAGCCTTGCTCTTGGACGCATTCGCATGCACCTTGGAACCGTCCATGCTGATGTTGCCGAGTTTGAGATAACCGGCCGCCTGGGCCAATAATAGCACCTGGACGAACAGCTCTTTGATCTCAACCCGAAACGTCTTGCGAAAGTTCGCCAGTGTGTCGTGATCCGGGTGCAGCCCACCCGCCACAAACCGGAAAGGCAACACCTCGTAGGTAGCCTTTTCGATCTTGCGAGAACTGAATACGCCGGTCGCATAACCGTAGAACAACAACGCCAACAACACCTCCGGCGCATAGGCTTCGCCGCCGGTGGGACCGTAGCGCTCATAGATCAGCGCCAAATCCAGCTCGGCGACCACGTCAACAATGAACCGAGCCAGATGGCTCGCCGGCAACGCTTCTCGCAGACTGATGGTCTGCTCGAGAGCCGCTTCGTAGTCAACAGTTTTGAATTTTCTGGTCATACGACCAGTATATCACAATCTTGCCTGTCGCAAAGTGACGACTCTCCGACAGGCTGCTAGCCCCCGACTAAGGCTACCAGCGTGCTGCGCGTGAGTTCGATCCATGGCGTGGGCCAGAGCCCGATGAGCACGGTGCCGGCGACGGCCAGGACAACTGCCACTGTCCAGGCCGGTTTGATGGTGACCGGATTCGTCGAGGTTTCGGGTTCGAGGTACATGTTGACGACGACGCGCAGATAGTAGTAGGCGGAGATGGCGCTGTTGATGACCGCCACGACGACGAGCCACGTCCACCCCGTTTGCACGGCTGCGCCGAAGACGTAAAGCTTACCGAAAAAGCCAGCCAGCGGTGGAATACCGGCCAGCGAAAGCATAAACACCGTCATCGCCGCACCCAGCAGTGGGTAGCGGCGGCCCAGGCCGTTGGCTTCCGTGGCAAGGACGTCCATGTCCGATGCATGTTCCAGCACGACGAGCACGGCAAAGGCACCAATGTTCATAAACACGTAGGCCAAAAGGTAGTACAGGGCCGCACTCACGGCCTGGTCGCTGTTGGCCACCAGCGCAATCAGCAGATAGCCGGCGTGGGCAATGCTCGAATAGGCCAGCATACGTTTGATGCTCGACTGGCGCAGCGCCGCCAGGTTGCCCAGGGTCATGGTCAAAACGGCCAGGACAGCGATGACCCACAGCCACGGCTGTTCGGCGCCGCTGACGGCCGCCAGAACCCGCAGCAGCGCCGCCAGAACCGCTGTCTTGGTCCCCACCGACATGAATGCCGTCACCGGCGTGGGAGCGCCCTGGTAGACGTCGGGTGTCCACATGTGGAACGGTACCATCGCCACCTTGAAGCCAAAACCCACCAACAGCAGACCCATGCCAACCGGTAACAGGACCGCCAGCGGATCGCTGGCCGACAACTGCCGGATGGCCGCGGCCATTTCGGCGAACACGGTGGTACGCGTGGCGCCGTAGAGCATGGCCGAGCCAAACAAGAAGAAACCGCTGGCAAAGGCCCCCAGCAGAAAATACTTCATGGCCGCTTCACTCGAGCGTGGTTCTTTCAGATTGAACCCGGTCATGACATACAGCGCCAGCGACAGGGTTTCCAGGCTGAGGAACACCGTCATCAGGCTGGTCGAGGCGGCCATCATCGTCATGCCGGCGGCAGCCAGGAGCAGCAGGGCAAAGTACTCACCCTGCGACTGGCTGATGCGCGGCAGGTAGTGCATCGAGAGCAAGACCCCCAGGCCGGCCGCGATCAGGATAACCAGCCCGGCGCTCAAGGAAAAGTTGTCCGCAATGGCCATGTCCTGGAACGTGCGCCCTGGCATTGTCCACAACCAGGCTGTAGCGCCCAGGGCGAACACGATGCCCAGCAGAGCGATCCACCCCAGTGAGGCCTTGTTCTGCCGGGCCACAGTCACGTCGAGAACCAGCAGCAGGAGGGCCATCACCACCAGGATGGTTTGTGGCAGGATGGCGACAAAGTCGAGCGTAGGCGGTGCAATCGTCATGGTCTACTTCTCCACCATCAGCGCCGTGGGCGGGTTGTTGAGCTGCCGGGCCAGCGCGTCGACCGAAGGCGTGATCTTGTCGAAAAACAGGTTCGGGAAGAGCCCGATCACCACAAAGAGGGCGACGAGCGGCACCATAATCAGCACCTCCCGCAGCTTCAGGTCGGTCAGCGCCGTGATGCCCTTGGGCAGGGTTACCGGGCCCTGCATCGTCTGGCGGTACGCCGTCAGCAAGTACCAGGCGGCGAAGATGATGCCGGTGGTGCCGAGCACCGCCGCCCACGGCTGGGCCTGGAAGGCACCGAGCAGGATCGTGAACTCACCGACGAAACCATTCAGACCCGGCAGTCCGACGGAGGCCAGCATCGACACCATAAAGAGCGCCCCGAAGATCGGAACCAGTTTCCACAGACCGCTGAAGTCGGCGATCATGCGGGTGTGCAGCCGTTCGTAGAGCATGCCGACCAACAAGAACAAGGCCCCCGTGCTCAGCCCGTGGTTGACCATCTGCAGGACGGCGCCGCCCATCCCTTGCACGTTGAGGGCAAAGATGCCAAGGATGACAAAGCCCAGGTGCGCCACCGACGAGAACGCAATCAGGCTCTTGATATCGGGCTGCCGCAGCGCCACCAGGGCACCATACAGGATACCGATGATGGCCAGCACGATCAGCCACGGGGCAAACACCGGCACGGCCTGTGGGAAGAGCGGCAGGTTGAAACGCAGAAAACCGTAGGTGCCCATCTTGAGCAGAATGGCCGCCAGGATGACCGAGCCGGCGGTAGGAGCCTCGACGTGCGCATCGGGCAGCCAGGTGTGGAACGGGAAGAGCGGGACCTTGATGGCAAAGGCCAGACCAAACGCCAGGAAGGCAAAGATCTGCACGTTGTAGGCCAGGTTCTGCGCCTGCAGCGCCAGCAAATCAAAGGTGCCACCCACCGCATACATCACCAGGATCGCCACCAGCATCAACGCACTGCCAGCCAGGGTGTACATAAAGAACTTGATGCTGGCATAGATGCGCCGCGGCCCGCCCCACAGCCCGATGATGAAGTACATCGGCACCAGGCTGATTTCCCAGAAGACGTAGAACAGCACCAGGTCGAGCGCCAGAAAAACGCCCAGCATCGCCGTTTCCATGACGAGCATGGCGAAGTAATAGGCCCGCGTCCGTTCTTTGATGCTGTCCCACGAAAAGAGGATTACTAGCGGTCCCATAAAGGTTGTCAGCAGCACGAGCCACAGGCTGATACCGTCGATCCCCAGATAATACTGGATGTTGAACTGCGGGATCCAGGGCAGCCGTTCGACGAACTGCATACCCGGTTCGCCGTTCTGCCAGTTGAGCAGCAGTGCCAGCGAGACGACGAACGTCAGCAAGGTGACGATCAGCGCCCATACCCGTTGGCTGCGTGCATTGGGCAAGAACAGCAGAATGATGGCACCCACCAGGGGTAAAAAGATAATCAGCGAAAGTAAGAAGTTCATAGGCTTGTTTGACCTATCTCATACGTTCCGACGTCCCCGGCACGGTCCGCACGGTGCTTGTGCCAGGTAAGAGTCACCCGGACCG
>JAYRNS010000938.1:0-9294 GCA_041912075.1 Anaerolineae bacterium | reverse complement strand
GGGGCAACGAATTTGTCATGCCGGGCTGGCGCCACGGCGGATGAAAAACGTGTGGTATACTAGTGGTAGCGCCTGCCCATAAGAGAGATCGCCGTTTATGTGGTGCCCGTAAGCCAACCGAGCTCGCCAACGAATTAGATCCGCGTACCTTCACGCACCACAGCATGTGGACCCTTCCTTCGGGGAGCAAACACGCAGGACAATCTGTCCATTGATAAAAGGTACGCCCGGGCAGACGCAGGAGGATAAGATGGAAGTCTTGTTCAAGCACTGCGCTGGCCTGGACGTGCACAAGCGAATTATCGTTGCTTGTGTGTTTTTGTCCAGTGGCGAAGGCAAGCAGCGCGTCATCAAGCGTTTTGGGGCGACGCTGCGGGATCTGCAGGCGATGCATGCCTGGCTGAGGGGCATGGGGGTGACCCATGTGGCGATGGAGAGCACCGGGGTGTACTGGAAGCCGGTGTTCAATGTATTGGATGGCGACTTTGAGGTGTGGATCGTGAACGCACGGGACATGAAGCAGGTGCCTGGGCGCAAGACCGACGTCTGTGATGCGGAGTGGATATGCCAGTTGATGACCTACGGTTTGCTGAAGCGCAGCTTCATTCCCGAGGTGCCACAACGCGAGTTGCGCGATCTGACGCGCTATCGTCGGCGTCTGGTGGAGGAACGAACGGCGACCAGCAACCGCTTGGAGAAGGTTCTGGAAGACTCCAACATCAAGCTGGCGGCGGTGGTCAGCCGGCTGCAAGGCGTATCGGCGCGGGCGATGATTGCGGCCTTGATTGCGGGTGAGACGGATGCGGCGCAGATTGCGGACCTGGCCAAAGCCAGCTTGCGCGGGAAGATTCCTGAATTGCAGGCGGCGCTGGAGGGACAGGTTCGTGATCATCATCGCTTCATGTGGCGCGAACTGCTGTCGCAATTGGATGAAATCAATGAACGGATCGCCGTGGTCAACGAACGCATTACCGTGTGCACAGCGCCCTACGCGACGTTGATCCGGCGGTTGTGCATGATCCCGGGCATCAACCGTGTGACGGCCGAAGTCATCCTGGCCGAAATCGGACCCGACGTCTCGCACTTCCTGACTGCGCAACATCTGGCCTCCTGGGCCTGCCTGTGTCCGGGAAACAACATCAGCGCCAACAAACGCCGCAGCGGCAAGACCCGTCGCGGCCAGAACTGGCTGCGGCCCGCGCTCGTTCAAGCCGCCTGGGCTGCTTCCCACACCGATTCGTACTTCGCCGCTCAATTCCATCGCCTGCGTGCCCGCCGCGGTGACAAGCGCGCCGCCGTCGCTGTCGCCCATTCCATCTTGATTGTGGTCTACCACCTCCTGGCCAATCCTGAAGCCGTCTACACCGACTTGGGTGCCGACTACTTCACCAAACGTAATGCGGACAAGGAACAACGCCGAGCTGTCCGGAAGCTCGAAACCCTGGGGTACACCGTGACCCTGTCCCCAGTTCAACCGATCGTAGCAACCTAGCTATCGCCGCTCCGGATCGGTGATTGCCGTGCAAACCACGGTTCGCGGGACCGTGTTACTTTTGTGTTGCCCGCAGCCAGTTTTTGGCGACCTCTTGGGGGTTTGTTTTTCAGGACAATCAGCGAATCGCCCACCGCCGCCCGATTCCGTTCCCCGAAGGTGGGACCGTGTCCCACTCGCGTCGACCGCCATCCGCCCCCAACGTCCCCTACTCCCTACTCCCTACTCCGTACTCCCTACTCCGTACTCCGTACTCCGTCCCTCGCCCGTCTACGCACTGCCGAAGGCCAGCTCGAACGTCACATACGCCGGCTTCTCCATCTGAACGATCTGGCGAATCAAAATTTCGGCAGGTTGTGCGGCCGCCGGGGCCACGACGCGCAAGTGAAAGGGCACGAGCCGCCCGTCGGGACCGGTCACATCCTCTTCGATGACAAACCCGGATACGCCTGTGGCGGTCTCAAGAAACAGGACGAGCCCATGCGTCGTGCCACGCCAGCGCGTGAGGTGCGCGGCGGCGGCAATCAGCTCGCGCAGTCGACCCAGGCCACCGGCAAAAGTGACCTCGCCCAGGTTCGATCCTTCGGGCGCTTCATCCAGAAACCGGAGCAGGTCGACCCAACCGGCCAGATAGGGCACGAATTCGTCTGGTGTGCGGTAGGGGTCGAAAAAGCTGTCGAGCGTCGCCAGCACTTCTTCCGACGGCGCGTGATGTGCCTCCATCACGTCCAGCAGGGCTGCCAGCACGCTGCCAGGATACGCCGTGCGCCGGATGACGTCCGGCAGCAAGCCCTCAATCTCGTTCCGCTTCATCTTCGCCCACCACATCGATCTCGTGCTCACCAGAGCAAAAAAGCCAGGTGGGCGGCAGCGTCACCCGGTCCTGGTCGGTAAAATCGGTACGCGCCGCGGGTTCGTAGGTCGTGCCGTTGTCGGCACTGCGGAAGACACCCTCGGTGTTGCCCGCCATCACCCATGGCCCAGCCGGGCCTGCGGCCACCGTATCCACCGGCAGAAACCGTCCCTGGTCGCGCAGCGGTAACCCGCAGCGCACGTCAGGTGTCTCCCAGCGCGGGTCGCGATCGGTCGTGTTGAGACGCAGGACACCGCCGCGGAAAGATGCCGCGAGGACACGCGTGCCCAGAAAGGCCAGGGCGCGGCAGCTGCCACCTGCCCAGCCCGTGCCGAATGCCCGCCAACCATCCGGCGGGTCCTGCGACCCTAACAGTTCCCAACGAAAACACCCTTTGCCGGCATCGTCCGGGCCGGCCGCCGCCGCACCCGCCCACAAAAAGGCGCGCGGTCCATCGTACTGCACGGCCAAAACACGTACGTCCTCACCCCGCAGCCCGATCATGCGGAAGGTGTTGCGCTGGCCACCGGCACTGGAAAGAAACACGCCCTGTGCGCCCTGGGTGGCAACCGCCACCGACACCTGGCCGCGCACGTCGCGCGAGGCAACGACGGCGTAGAAGCCAAGGTTCTGGTTTTGCGGGTCGACCAGGACCTGCACCGGGCTGGCGCCTGGCTGGTATGGCAGCTCGTACAACCCAACGTCCGTTGCCAGCAAAAGGACCGGCACGCCGTCACGCACGGTCCAGGCCGCGTCGTTGATTTCGAACGCGGTGTTGATGGGCGATGGCTCCCACGATTCGCCGCAGTCTGACGAGAAATAGACACTGGCGCGTTGATCGGTCACCGTCGTGATCGCGGCCAGGATACCGGCTCGCTCCGGATGGGGCCGTATCACACGCAGCCGCTCGTCGGCAAAATGAGCGACCGGTTCCCAACCATCGCCGTGGTTGAGCGACCGGTATAGATTCGACCCGGCCGCGGCATACCAGGTATCCGGCTGAAAGAAATCGGCTGCCAGCACCGCCACGTCCTTCTGCGGTACGTCTTCCACGCGCAGCTGGACCCGGTCGATCCACAAAACGCCCGGTTCGGCCAGACCCACGTCGTAGACGTGCGATGCCCGCAGCGCCTGCCCGAAACGCCAGCCACCCGGGCTGTAGGTCGTTGGCAGTGGATTGATCGTGCCGTGCAGCCGTTCCAACACCCGCTGTTTGACCCGTACCTGGTCCTCCTGCCGGCGCACGACGACGCGCGCGCTGACGCGCACCGGTTTGTAGCGCGTCCAGGTCACGACACAGGCCGTGCCCAAAGGCCGGCGGTCGTTGAGATCACGTTCGATCTGGCTGCGCACCGCTTCGGTTTGCTGCGCTTGCAGCGCGGTAACCGTCACGTGACCGGCCACGCGCTGATTTTCGGGTAAATCAGGGACCAGCAGAACCTCGACCGTACCGGCACGAGCGTGCGCCCACAGATCGGCCCGCGTGATGGCCCGCGCCCGTGCCACGGCACGCGAGCTGTACAGGGCAACGTTCTCGAAGTCACGCGCGGTGATCGCGCGTTCCAGGGTGTGCAGGTCCAACGGCCCGCGTACCAGGGCATTCTCCAGAGTTTCGGCGGCCTGGCCGCCCGTGGCCGGTGACGGGTTCGTCACGTCGATCCCCGGCAGCGGGTCTTTGAGCACGATCAATGTTCCCGCGGCGACGTTACCCGCCGTGCCACCCCCGCGACGGTACCACAACCGGATCTCGCGGCCAGCCGGCGGCACTTCAGCCAGCGCCTGTGACGTTGTGTCCAGACCCGAGCCAGGTTGTACGGTACGCGCAGCGGGGGCAAAAATAATCTGGCCACTGAGCCGGTCGACCAGGTACGCATAGCGGTCGGTGCCCAGGTTAGTGAAGCTGTCGACGCCGCGCCAGATGCGAAACGCCTTGTCGCCCACCTGGACGGCGGGTGCGCGCTCTTCGAGCTCGCTGCGCAGCGCTTCCACGCCCACGATCAGGTCCAGCTCGTCACCTGTCGGTGCCACAATCGGCGGACGCCGCGCGGTAACGACGAGGCCCGGCAAACCGGTACCGACGCCGGCCAGCTCGGCCTCCACCAGATCGCAGTGATAGGCCATGACCTCGACACTCCCGGCGCCCGCTTCGAGGGAGGCGGTGCGTACGGTAGAGAAGATCGGCGCCTCACCGCTGGCGTCGGTGCGGTTGATCGTGACACGGGTGCCGCGCGGGATATCGACCGCCTGGCTGGTATCGCCGCGCCGGCTGAAACGCAGTGTGACACCGGCCGCGGCCGGCGGGTAGAGACGGACACCGAGCAAGTTCAGGAACTGCACGTAGGCCTTGTCGGGCAGCCGATTGAGCCGGTAGATCATGGTCTCGGTGAGAAACGCAAACAGCTCCAGCAAAACAATGCCTGGATCACTCGCCGACAGATCGGTCCACTCGCTGCCGCTGCGTTGAATCCGCAGGCGCGCTTCTTCCATCAGCTGGCTGAAGGTGCGATCGTCCAGGTCAGGTGCAGGTAGTGGCATCACACCTCCTCGGCTTCCAGGTTCACAGCAAAGACCACCCGATCGATCTGGTGCGTAGCCCGTAACCGGTATTCCAAACTTACCTCCAACAACTCGTCGCGCACGGGATGACGGTTGGCATCGACCTGCATGATTTCGATGCGCGGCTCCCAACGCTCCAGGGCGCGCCGGACGTAGAAGATCGCCAGGCCGGCGGTGGTGTCGTCGTTGGGGGCAAACAGCAGCCGGTGCAGCTCGCAGCCGTAGTCGGGGCGCATCACCCGTTCACCGGGCAGGGTCGACAGGAGCAGAAGAATCGCCTGCCGCACGGCCGCGGCACCGGTGACTGTGTCGATGCCCCCGCGTGACGAGATGCGCAGGCCGGCGGCGTCCGGCCCGACGTCGTAATCGGGATGCACAAATAACCAACCAAAGCTGGTCATGCGGCTGCCTCTACCAAATCCTGGCCTGGTTTGCGCACCAGGTAATCCACCACCCCCGGCGGGGTGCCGTCGGTCAAACCGGTCACTGTATCGAGGCAAATCCGTTTGCCGTCGATCCGCACGAAATCGGAATAACCAGCTTTCACTTTGAGCGTCGTCTGGCAGGGTTTGATCGCAACGCCAATGTTGGGGCACCGTTTGATCTTGCGCCCCTCCGGGTTGTTTTCGACCAATACGCGGCGCCCGTCGATCCGCACCAGCGTCTGGGTCGCCTCGATGTCGACGGTGCCCAGCTCGTGACGGCAGACGAGCAGGGCATCTTCAGTCAGAACCTTCATCACAACCACCTGAGCTCAGGGTTGGTGCCCGGCGATGTTAGAATGTGTACCGATCGCGCCCGCTGTACGAGCGCAGAATGGTGGCAACATCCAACCTCACAGCGCACTAAACTGATCGCAGAGTGAACATGTCGGTCGGCGGTGCACCAGGCAGCTATAGAACCGCAAATTCACACAATTCCACCTTGCGATCAGTTTAGGCATGCTCAAAATCGATCGATGCACCACGAATCACCACCGCCTGGCCAGGTGCGTCCAGTTCCAGGCGCGTGGTGGCGTGCACGAGAACTTTGTCTGGTGACAGCTCGACGTAACTACCGTGGCTGTCTTCCACCCGTACCGTGTGCGCGGCGTCATCCAGCTGCACGCGCTGACCACCGGCGGTCAGCAAGGTGTAACGCTGCGTATCGCCCCCTTCCACACCGCTGTCCGGCATCCCGGCCGGGCCGTACAGACCGCCCAAAACAGTCCCTTCTGCGGGCTCACCGTTGGCCAGGAGCACCAACACGCGGTCGCCTACACCGGGCAAGATCATCAACCCCTTGTCGCGCCCGGCGCCGGGGCTGAGCACCTGCAGCCACTCGGTCTCGACGTCGCCGTACGCCGGCAAACTGACGCGGATGCGGCCCTCGTTCTGCGGATCGGTCACCTGGGTAACGATCCCCAGCGCGGCGGCGGTAGGTCGCGCCAGGCTGTCCGGTGGCGCTGGTGGCACGCTGGACAGCTCCGAGACGAAGCCGCGGGTCGCATCGATTGTATGCGTCACGGCGGTCACGACGTAGCGGCCGGCCACGCTGTGCTCGACACCCGCCACGGTCACCGGCGTCGCGGGACGCAGCCGTGTGTCGCCGGCCGCTATGCCCCACAGCGTCTTTTCGTAGGCCGTGTAGCGGTCCAGCTCGGCCTGGGCGATGCCGGCCGCATGCCGGTCGTCGGGTAGGGTCTGGCCGGTCAGGGTGCGCTGTCCGGGACCGCCGAACTCCAGCCTGGCGGCGCTGCCGGACTGGAGTTCGGCGCTCCCGGCCACGGCCAGGCGCGGGTTCCAGCTTTGCACCGACACGCTGCGTGTGGCCGGCTCACGGCTGACCTCCAGGTGTGTTTCGAGCAGTGAATCGCCCAGCACCAGCGGGATGGCGTCTCCGATGCCGGTTAGGGTAACCAGGTGCAGCACGTTGTCACGCACCGTCAGGTAGAGCCCGGTGCGGGCCGCCAGGTCGCTCAGTAACTGCAAGTCCGGCTCACCTTGCTGGATCACGCGCGGCCAGAGGGGGCCCGGTACGGTACCGGCCACTACCAGGCCGATATCGGTGACCATTTCGGCTGCGAGCTCGGCCACGGTGAGGTTGACGTGGGCCACGACGCGGCGGCGTTTGCGCAGACGGTGCAGCAGGTCATACCCGCGCACCCGCAGCGTGCGCTGGCCGGCAGGGCCATACGCCCACGCCGCGACCGTAACCTCGCCGCTAAACAATGCGGTTGCTTGGTCACCGGCGTGCACGGCGAGTGGGGTACCGGGCGCCAGCCGCGCCGCAACGTCGAGGGGTCCAGGCGGATCGGTAAAAACCAGCTCACACAGTGCCGGCAGCGACAGCCGCTGCTGGACGCGCACTTCCGCCAATCCCTGCAGGTCGCTGGCATCCAGGAGCGTACCACCGGCAACCACCACGACACGCGGCAGCAGCGCAACGCCGTTCATGCAGCACCGCCCGGCGCCAGGGGCGGGATCCGCAGGACCAGACCCTCCGCCAGATGAAGGGGGTCATCGATGCCATTGAAGGTCGCCAGCAGCCGCCAGAAGCCCGCCTCACCAAAATAATAGAAACTGATGTGATCCAGGCGCTCGCCAAACTCCACCGGTCGTGACGCCGCACCGGGCTTTGGTGGCAGGGGTGCCGGTTCGGGGAGCGGGGGAACGGTCGCCAGCGTGGTCGTGATCAATGTCTGCGTTGCCTGGTCGTCGGCCGCCCGCAGCTGGGTGAGCGCACTGTCCAGGTTTGCCAGGAGGGGTTCCACCTGGCTGGCGATCTCGGCCGCCGGTCTCTGTGGCACCTGGGCCAGTGCGTTCGTTATGCCCGTCGTTGGCGTCAGGATCGTGGGGTAATCTGCTTCATCGACCGCTGTCTGCTGCACCTCGACCGCAGCGGCCAGCTCGCTGCCGGCATCGGTGACCTGGGTGGCGGCGGTGTCGTTGCCCCCTGCCCACGATGCCAGCGCGGTACGCAGGGCCGTCACAGCCGTACTGATCGACTGGCGCAGCTGGTCGCCGGCAACCAGGTCCAGCGCCTCGCCGG
Source organism: Anaerolineae bacterium (assembly GCA_041912075.1). Taxonomy (GTDB): domain Bacteria; phylum Chloroflexota; class Anaerolineae; order SSC4; family Amarolineaceae; genus SSC4. Next base: position 1,363 of record JAYRNS010000938.1, on the reverse strand, counting down.
CTTCGAGGAGGTTCTTCAAGCCTACGGTCATGGCACTGACGGTCTTTTCGAGCACGCGCGTGGCACGGCGGGCGCCCTCCGCCCACAGCACGCTGATCGACCGCGCCACCTGGGCCAGGGCGGTCTGCACGTCCGGCAGGATGCTGGGTTTGCCGGAGCGACGCAGGTTTTGAACGGTCTGCGCAATCGCCGTCATCGCCGCCCGGATCGACTCAGCCGCCTGTGCGCCGGCCGCGGAAAGGGCCGTGCCAACACGCTGCAGAACCCGCTCTACCGCATCGCGTCCTGCCTCCAGGACCGGCAGCGCCACGGCGATGACCTGTGCAGCCCGGGCACGCACAGCGGCCGCGACCACTGCCGCCGCCTGCGGCAACGCCCGTGCCAGAGGGCGAATGTTGTCCAACACTGCCTGGAGCGCGTTGCCAATCGCTTTACGTGCTGGGGCGGTTAATTTGGCCAGCTGGACCGCCAGGCTTCGCACCGTCGTCGCGACGCGGGTTGCGGCCGCCGAAATCGTACTGACGACCCGCTTGCTGACGTCAGAGGCATAATCAGACACCACCGCCATGACGTTCTGTGCCGCCCGGCCAATCGAAGCGAGACCGGCACGAAGGGCACCCAAAACCGGTGAATCGCCGCCGCCGCTGACCCAGTCAGCCACTTTGCCCAGCGCATCCTGAACCTCGGCGGCAATGCGTTGGCTGGTTGAAATGAGAAACGCCACAGCGGGTGTCTCGCGCAGCGCCATGCCAATGATGTCGACCGCCGTCACCAGCGAGGTCGCAAACGATGGCCCCAACGAGACACTGACGGTGCCACCGAGTCGTTCGTGCACGCGCGGGATACCACCCGCGGCTACGGCGAGTGGCAGCAGCGGCCGGCTGAGACCGGTGCTGATGGCGCTGGCACTGGCGGGTCGTGTGACTGGTACCGCCGTGCGTACCATCCGAAGACGCAGCCACGAACGCTGCGGCACGCCGGCTGGGGTGAAAAACTCCAACCGCTCGGCAACGGCCACCACGATGCCGGGGATGTTCCACGACTTGCCCCAGATCAGCCGTACGAATGGCGGGCGTCCATAACCGGCGGTGGCCTGGTTGTTTTCCGCCAAGCGCCACAAGGGCGCCGTCAAATCACGCACGTCGTCGCTGGTCACCGAGGAGCCGGGCAGCGTCACGTCGAACAGCAGGTCGAGGTCGAGCTCGGTCCGCCCGCCGCCCGTGTAGAGCAGCGGGTCATCAGCCAGACCGCTGCCCGTGACCTGGCCGGTGGCGGACTGGCGCGGTCGTACGCCGGCGGTGCGGCGCAGCACCAGGGTGTCGGGGTTGAGCAGGCAGCGCAGCCGTTCATTGGTTTCTTCGAT
>JAYRNS010000937.1:0-2963 GCA_041912075.1 Anaerolineae bacterium | reverse complement strand
GTCCGTATGGCATGGTGGCCTCTTTGTTGGGAGTACGGAGTAGGGAGTAGGGAGTAGGGAGTAGGGAGTAGGGAGTAGGGAGTACAGAGTACGGAGTAGGGACGTGCTCCGATACCCCGACCCCCAGCCCCTGATCCCCAACCCCCAGCCCCTGGTCTCCACTCCCTATCTCACGTCGTATGGCGGCGGCCTGGGCACGGGCACGCCCGGGGGCGTCGCCGATGTAGTCAGCGGCGTCGAGTAGGGCCCAGATGCGTGCTGGCGGCAGCAAGGCCACCAGTTGCGGGTCGTTGGCGAGGGAACTTGCCAGCGGGTTGGCCTCGCCGCGTTGGATGGCCGACCAGGCGCTGAGGCTGTATTCGCGAATCACTTCGTGCAGAAATTGACGGTCACCGCCGGCTTTGACCGCTTCCATGAGCACGCGCTCGCTGGCGGCGAAGACGCCGTAGGTCGCCAGGTTGCGGGTAATGGCGGTTTCGTTGATCACCAACCCTTGCACGAGCCGGGCGAAACTGCGCAGCATTTCGTCGACCGCCAGAAAAGCCTCGGCCAGCAGCACCCGCCGGTTGGCCGAATCGTCCAGGGTGCGCTCCAGCAGGCTGTGCGCAGCGTTGTCCCAGGCCACGCGCGGCAGACTGGCTACGTAACGTGCCAGGCTGTCGATCTTCTCGGCTGTGATGGGGTTACGTTTGAACGGCATGGCCGACGAGCCAACCTGCCGCCGGCCGAAAGGTTCGCTCCACTCGCCCAGCGGCGGTGACTGCAGAAGACGCAGGTCGAAGCTGAATTTGTACAGCGTGCCCGCCAGACCAGCGAGGGCGTTGAGTACCAGCCAGTCCTGTTTGCGCGGGTAGGTCTGCGTCACCACTTCGAACTCGGGCATGTCCAGGCTCGCCATCACACGGGCCGACAGCTCGGCGGCAGTCATGCCCGTACCGTGCAGGAGTTGTGCGTAGGAGGCCGCGGTACCCACCGCACCACGCAGTCCTTTGCCCCGGATGGCACCGCGCACCCCAACCAGCTCCTGCCAGTCGACCAACAGGTCCTGACCGGTTTGGGCCAGGCGGTAGCCGACGGTCGTGGGTTCGGCCGGCTGCAGGTGGGTAAAGGCCATCCCCGGCAGATCGGCGTAACGCTCGATGAGGTCGGCCAGGCTGTGCAAAGCTGGCCGCAGTGCGGCCAGCAGCAGATCGAGCGCCTGCCGCAGACGCAGCGCTTCGACGTTGTCCAGGATATCCATGCTGGTCGCACCGAGGTGAATGATGCCACCGCCCACCGGACACTGCTCAGCAAAGACACGCACCTCGGCCATCAGGTCGTGCTGGATCTCGGCTTCGATCTCAGCGGCCCGCGTGATATCGATTTGGTCCTGGTGTGCCTCCAGGTCGGCCAGCTGTTCCGGCGTCACCAGACCAGCGGCCAGCTGAGCACGGGCCAACGCCACCCACACCTGGCGCAGCAAACGCCGTTTGCTGACCTCCGACCACAGCGTACGCATTGCGGCGCTGCCATAACGCCAGGTAAAGGGTGAAATGTAGGTATCATGCGCAAACGAATCGGTCATAACCCGGTCTCACAGGTGTTCGGTCGAAGGAGCCCGGAAAATCTTTTCACGTTCGGGGCTGACCGAAACCCAGCCGATGGGTACACCGGCCAGGGCTTCGATGCGCCGCAGGTAGGCCTGCGCATTCGACGGCAGCTCGGACCAGGCGCGGCAGTCACCGGTGGGTGTTTGCCAGCCGGGCCAGGTCTCGTACACCGGTTCCACTTCCGCCAGGCCAGGTGTGTCGGGCACGTGGGTGCAGACCTCGCTGCCAATACGATAACCGACGCAGATCTTCAGTTCGGGCAGGGTGTCCAACACGTCGAGTTTGGTGATGGCCAGCTCGGTCAGCCCGTTCAGCCAGGCGGCATGTGCAATGGCCACCCCGTCGAACCAGCCACAGCGCCGCGGCCGCCCGGTGGTAGCGCCGTACTCGCGACCGATCTCACGAATGGTCTGGCCGGTGGCATCGGTCAGCTCCACCGGGAATGGCCCGGCACCGACACAGGTCGAGTAGGCCTTGACCACGCCGATGATCTGGTGGATGGCGGTGGGCGGCAGACCAGCCCCCACGGCGGCAAACGCGGCCGACGGGTTGGAGGAGGTGACGTAGGGGTAGATACCCCAATCGATATCACGCATGATGCCCAGCTGACCTTCCAACAGAACGAACTGGTCGTGCTGCACGGCGCGGCGCAGCATCGGCAGCGTATCGACGATACGCCCGTGCAGCGCCTCCGCCCATGCCATGCACATGTCGTACAGCGTATCGACGTCCCAGGTGCTCTGCCCGTAGTGCTGGAGGAGGTAGTTCTTTGCTGGCAGCACCTGCGCCAGGCGTTCACGTAACCAGTTGCGCCGGGTCAGGTCTCCCAGCCGCAGACCCCAACGTGCGGCTTTGTCGGCATATGCGGGTCCGATCCCGCGTTTGGTCGTGCCAATGGCCGCGCCGCCCCGCGCCAGCTCTTCAAGCCCGTCGAGCTGGAGGTGGTAGGGCATCAGCATTTGGGCACGTTCGGACAACCAAAGGTTGGAGAGATCGACACCGGCGGCGGTCAACGTGTGCATCTCCTCCAGCAGGCTCGGCGGGTTGACGACCGTGCCGGTACCGATGATGTTGCAGGTTTTGGGGTTGAAAATGCCGGACGGTACCAGATGCAAACGAAAGGTACCGTATTGGTTGATGACGGTGTGTCCGGCGTTGTCGCCGCCCTGGAAACGCACGACACAGTCGGCGTTCTGGGCCAGGTAATCGACCACACGTCCTTTACCCTCGTCGCCCCACTGAGCGCCGACAATGGCGATGACTGGCATCGTGAAACCTTCCGTTTCTAGGAAATGCTATCTCTCAAACATGTCTTCTCACGACTGGGCTGCGTAACGCACACCGCGTTCGAACAACGCCAATCCCAACCGCCCC
>JAYRNS010000936.1:0-2655 GCA_041912075.1 Anaerolineae bacterium | reverse complement strand
GCTGCTGCGTTACTTCGACAGCCCGGCCGCCAGTGCAGCCGCGCGCGCGATTGCCGAAGCCACCTTGGAGGCCGTGTACGATGGCCTGCGCACGACTGATTTGCGCGGCACGGCCACCACGAGCGATTTCACCGGTGAAGTCATCCGCCGTACGCGCACCAAACTGGCCGTGTGGTCGACGATGGCATAGGGAACCATCCACCGCGAAAGGCGAGCGCCATGGACATTGCCCCTCCGCCAGCAGACAATCCGGCGACGCGTTGGGATACCAACCTCAAACGTATCGTGTTGATTGGCGTGGTCATCGGTGCGATTGCGCTGCTCTATATCAGTCGCTCGGTGGTACCCAACCTGGTGATGGCCGCGATCCTCGCCTATTTGATCCATCCACTGGTCAACCGCCTGGCCCGCCGGCTGCCGCGTGGCCTGGCCACCATCCTTGTGTATCTGGCGGTCATCATTGTTTTGGTCATGACGCCGATTATCATGATCCCCGTCATCGTCCAGCAGATCGGTACGATCGACATTCGCTGGAATGACATCTTCGTCAATCTGACACAGTGGGTGGCGAGTTTTCCCCAGCGCTATCCGGCCATCAGTCTGTTTGGGCTGGAAGTCGATCTGAAGCCGTGGTACGATTACGTGGCATCGAGTATCGCGGGGCTCCAGACCACACAGCCCCCTTCGGCCTCGGCACTGGTCAGCACGATCACGAGTGCGCTCGGTTCGGCGACGACGGTATTGGGAATCGCCGGCGGGGTAGCATCTGGCATCTTCACCGGGTTGTTCGCTCTGCTGTTGACCCTCGTCTATTCGTTCTACATGGTGAAGGATGCACCAGGCATCCGGCAGTGGTTCGACGGCAAGGTTCCCGGTCATTACCAACCCGAATACCAGGAGCTGACCACACGCGTTGCACTCATCTGGCAGGCCTTCTTTCGCGGCCAGTTGATCTTGAGCATCATCATTGGGTTTACGATCACCGTCTTGATGACGCTGATTGGGATGCCTGGCGCCTTTCTGTTGGGTCTGCTGGCCGGCGTGCTCGAAATCGTACCCAATTTGGGGCCGATCCTGGCCATGGTCCCGGCCCTACTGGTGGCTCTCTTCCAGGGCTCATCCGTGCTGCCAGTATCGAATTTGACGTTCATGCTGATCACGATGGTCCTTTACTTTATCGTTCAGCAAATCGAGAACAACTACATCGTCCCGCGCGTCATTGGCCAGAGCGTCAACCTGCACCCCCTCGTCATCCTGGCGGGAGTCATCGTTGGGGCCACCCAGGCCGGGATTCTGGGTGCCTTTCTGGCCGCACCCGTTCTCGCGTCGGTGCGCGTGATCAGCGGGTACGCCTACGCCAAGATTCTGGATCGTGACCCATTTCCGGCGCCACCGCCGGCACCGCCCCACCCACCGTCGCGGTGGCGCCGCCCGTTCAAACGCATGGACGAACAAGACCAACCGGTATCGTCCGCGGTGCGGCCTAGCGACGCCGCGCCGGCACCGGATGTATCGCTGGCAGCCCCAGCACCGCCATCGTCACACACCGAATCATAACAGGAGATGCTGCATGCCGCTGCGCAAACCGTTCGACGGAACTTTCTCGATCACCCAGCTTTTCGGCAAAAACCCGCAGAACTATGCCCAGTTCGGCCTCAAAGGGCACGAAGGTATCGATTATGGGATACCTAACGGGACGCCTATTCTCGCGGCCTATGACGGTATTGTGGCCGAAGCGGCCAACCAGAAACAGTACGGCAATTACGTCAAGCTGCAGCACGCCTGGGGTGAGACGGTATATGCCCACCTCGACAAGTTCAGCGTTGGCGAGGGGGACAATGTCAAAGCCGGCGATGTCATCGGCCAATCGGACAACACCGGTAACAGTACCGGTGCCCACCTGCATTTTGGCCTGCGCATCAACCCTTATTCGCGCAGCGATGGTTGGGCCGGCTTTAGCGACCCGCTGCCCTATTTGAACGGCAAAGCTTTGCCGGGCGAGCCGGCCGTCGAGACCGACTGCAGCAAAGCGATCCTGCCTGGTGACAGCAAGCCGTTGGGCTGGTACCGCACGGAGTGGGCCAGCGAGAAAAAGGGGCGCGAACAGCTCGCCCAGCAGCTGGCCACGATCGAAGATCGTTTCGCCGCGGAGCGCGCCGCCCTGCGCCAACAGGCCGACCTCTGGCGCGAACAGGTGTCGGCCCTGTTCACCGAATTCACCGGCAGTCCGCCAACTGGCGACGCCGTTGCAGCGCTGCGCAGCCTGATCCAGCAGTTGAAACAGAAGATCGACCCCGCCGATCCCAGCGGCTGGGACCATACGAACCCGTAGATTTCCCACATGCAGATTGGGATATGCGCAGCGTCTGTGGATAACTCTGGGGAAAAACAGCGTGCTGGTGTGAGTTTTGTGGATAAGTGGGCTGGATATCCCAAACGCTGGCCCCAGGCGTCAGACTCTATATCTGCGGAAGCGCGCGCACCACACCACTATATCTAGGGTTGCGACCGCACCACTGCCGCTCCTGCCTGCTGCACGGTGTGCACCACGGAAGCAAGATTCAGGCGCTGGCCACGGACTTTTCCCCGGCGTTATGCACATGAGAGCAAGCCACATGTTGGGGGCGTGCAGGGGCAAAAACGCAACCGCTAGTG
>JAYRNS010000935.1:0-2350 GCA_041912075.1 Anaerolineae bacterium | reverse complement strand
GCCAGCAGCAGCAGCAGCCCAAGCACCAAGACCACACGGCGTCGCCGTTGCCCATCGTGCTGCAACGCAAGATCGGACATCATCAGTACCTCCAATTCAAGTCATGGGGGAGAATACCCAGCGTGCTGGGGAACACCCAGTGCCGGTGCAGGGAACCCGATCGGTGAAATTGCCCTGTTTTCAGCGATCGCAACAATGAGTACCTACCCTGCACCGGCACCGGGGACACCAAACGCCAGTTCGGCAGCAACCACGTCTGGTGAAAGCAATCGGTTCAATCCGTTCCCGATGTCTCGACGTCCTCCTCGGCCGCCGGCAGAGTGATCGTAAACGTCGTGCCCTCATCGACGACACTCGCCACCTGGATCGTACCCCCGTGCGCCTCGATGATCGACTTGACGATGGCCAGACCCAGCCCTGATTCACCCTCGTCTTGCTGGCGGGCCTGATCACCCCGGTAGAAACGATCGAAGATGTGTGGCAAGTCTTCCGGCGCAATACCGCTGCCGTAGTCCTGTATTTTGAGCACAGAGCCAGCACCCTCTGCTGCCGGTTCAGCCGCCAGGACGATCGACCGGCCCGTCGGTGTGTAGCGCAGTGCATTGGTCACGAGATTGCCCAGGACCTGCGCGATGCGTTCCGGGTCAACAAGCACGAGCGGCAGGTCTGTATCCGCCTCGACCCTCAGCTCGACACCCTTCTGGTTTGCCCGTGCGGCATGGGCGGCGGCGGTGCGGTCCAGCAGGGCGCGCGGCGCAGTGGGCTGGCGATTGAGCGGCAGCTCACCCGCATCGGCCAGTGACAGCGTTCGCAGGTCGTCGATCAAGTGGTTGAGCAGCTGCGCCTCACCGTACATCGTGGCAAACACTTCGGGGGTGCCAGGCAGTTTGCTTTCGCTCAACGCCTCGGTATAACCCAGAATCACACTCAGCGGCGTGCGCAGCTCGTGCGCAATGTCGGCCGTCATCTGACGACGCAGCACGCTCGCCCGCTCGAGGTCCGCACTCATCTGGTTGAAGGATCTGGCCAGGTCGCCCAACTCGTCCTGGGTGCGCACCGGGACCCGGTGCCCCAGCTGACCCTGGGCCACCACCTGGGTCGCGGTGGTCAGCTCACGCACGGGGCGCGCAATCGTGCGCGCCAGCAGAATACCCAACAGCAGAGCCAGCACGGCCGCAGCCCCGGCGCTCACGATGATCGCCTGCCGGACGCGATCCAGAAAATCGGCTTCCGGTGAAGCCGGCCCAGGCCCGCGATCGCTCATCGAATCGACCACGATGCGGCCGACAACGACCCCATCGACCTCGACCGGGATCCCATGGCTGGTCTCACTGGCCGACAGCTGCTGGCCGATCCGTTCGCGCCGGCCGCTCTGGACCACCACCCCCGTGGCATCGGTGAGCGTCACAGGGGCTACGACGTATTCCCTGCCACCTGGCCGGTTGTAGGGATTGCGCATCAGGATGGTGCCGATGCCCTGCCAACTGCCGTTGGTCTGGTAATAATCGACCAGCTCATTACGCAGCTCGTTTCCATACCGGTCAGCGATGAACTGGTCGAACTCGCGCTGCGTCTGCCCGCTGACCAGGATGGCCATCAGAACCGTTCCCACCAGGCCAACCACCAGAAAGGCCAATGTCAGCTTGACGGTCAGAGAACGCATATGATTCTATCCTACCCGGTCACTGGCGGCAAACCGGTAGCCGACCCCAAAAACCGTTTCGACATAGCGCGGGTTGCGCGGGTCAGGCTCGATTTTCGTGCGCAGGTTACGCACGTGCACGTCGATCGTGCGCTCGTAGCCGTCGTAGGAATCCCCTTGCAGGCGATCGAGCAGCTCGGCGCGCGTAAAGGCGCGACCCGGCGCCGACAAGAAGGCAGCCAGCAGATCGAACTCCGACGGTGTCAGGTCCACAGCCCGTTCTTCGACCAGCACGTGACGGCTGCCGCGGTCGAGCGTAATGCCGGCCGCGCGCAGAACTTCCGGTTCGGACGGTTCGCGGTTGGCGCGCCGCAGGATCGCCCGCACTCGCGCCGCCAGTTCGCGCATGCCAAATGGTTTGGTCACGTAATCGTCCGCCCCCAGCTCCAGGCCGAGCACCTTGTCGCCCTCCTCGATTTTGGCCGTCAGGATGATCGTCGGCGTGTCGGCTTCGCGCTTGTGGGCGCGTAGAAATTCGTAACCGCCCATGTGCGGCATCATCAAATCAAGAATAATCAGATCAGGCTTTTCGTGCCGCGCCACGTAGAGAGCCTCCTGGCCGTCACCGGCCGTCACCACGCGAAAGCCTTCTTGTTCGAGATACGCCTTAACCAGAAGGCGTAGTTCTTTTTTGTCGTCTACCACGAG
>JAYRNS010000934.1:0-1986 GCA_041912075.1 Anaerolineae bacterium | reverse complement strand
GACCAAATCCACGGCGGGCGGCACCCGTCAACAAACAAGACCTGACACAATTATACCACACCCACCCGTTACTGCATCTCTGTCAAGGCGGCCATCTGCGAATACGGTCGCGGCCGTCTGCGAATGCGCGAATGCTGACAAACCCCTACCTATGGATCAGCAGACGCTGGCGATCGCGTCATACGAGAATCCCTATTCCCCAACCCCCAACCCCTATTCCCCAACCCCCAACCCCTATTCCCCAACCCCTTGAACCTAACCCCATTTTGTCGTATAATACCCACACCCAGGAGGTTCTCATGCTTCACGAAGCCACACTGTACCGTCATTTGAAAAAGTCGTACGTTCAGTGTACGGCGTGCGAGCATTTTTGTGCCATCGAACCGGAGGGTATGGGGAAGTGCGGGGTGCGCCGCAATTACGATGGGGCGCTCTACCTGGTGGTCTATGGGGAAGCGGCCGCTCTGCACGTCGATCCGGTCGAAAAAAAGCCGCTTTTCCATTTCCTGCCCACGCAGTCGATCCTCTCGTTGGGCACCGTCGGCTGCAATTTCCAATGCCAGTTCTGCCAGAACTGGCAGATCAGCCAGATGGGCCACCTGGCCGACACGGGTCGCCCCGCTGGCCAGGAAGTCCTGCCGGCCGACCTGGTGACCGCCTGCCGTGACCGCGCGATCCCCCTGCTGGCCTACACCTACAACGAGCCGACCGTCTTCTTCGAATACGCCTACGACTGCGCCCGGCTGGCACATGCCCACGGCATCCGCAACGTCTTCGTCAGCAGCGGCTTCGAGTCAGTGGCCGCGCTGGAGACGATCGAACCCTACCTGGATGCGATCAACGTCGATCTCAAATCCTTCCGTGACCAGTTCTACCGCGACGTGTGCAGCACACGGCTCAAACCGGTGCTGCGTAACATCGAGCACATCGTGCGCCGGGCGCGGACGTGGATCGAGATCACGACCTTGTTGGTCCCCGATCTCAACGATTCCGACGCCGAGCTGCGCGACATGGCCGCCTGGCTGGCCAGCGTCTCGCCGGACATGCCGTGGCACCTCTCGGCCTTTCACCCCGACTACCAGATGATGGACCGGCCGCCGACGCCGCACCACACGCTGGTGCGCGCCTGGGAGATTGGAAAAGAGGCGGGTTTGCGTTACGTCTACGTCGGCAACGCCCGCGACCCGCGGCGCGAGTCGACCGACTGTCCGGCCTGTGCGACGCGGCTGATCAGCCGCGACTGGTACCGCGTCCAGGTCCACTGGCGGCAGCCGGGCGTTTGTCACGGGTGTGGTGCGGCCATCCCGGGCGTGTGGCAATAAAAAACACGGGCCAGCCCGCCTGGGTTGGCCCGTGTCCGTGTCTCAACTATTTGGTCGCATAATTAGCCAACAGTGCACCGTTGGCGTCACGCAGCTCCAGCCGCCCGTCACGAATCTCGTAGGTGGCCGCCTGCGGCAGGGCCGTCAGGTAGGCCTGCTCCTGCTCCATGACCCCCGCCGGTTCGGCACACATCATCATCGTCGACATCGGCAAGCTGATGGTGATCTTGTTGCCATCGACCGTGTAACCAGCCGAATAACGATTGCACCCGGCCGTGCCGCCGATTGTCTTGCCGTCGAAGGCTGCGGTGATTTCCGTACCTGTCTGCACCGACACCACCGCCTCCTTGCCGTTGTTGACGCTGAGCGCAACCCAATTGGTCCCCTCGAGCGCCGTCAATTCCTGCGGTGCCAATGTCAGCAGGGTCTGGCCATTAGCGTCGAGCAGCTGCAGCTGGCCGTCGCTGATCTCGTAGCTGGCCGTCTTGCCGAGTGCGGCCAGGAAAGCCTGTTCCAGCACCATCACGGGTTCCGGACACAACCGTTTGGTGGTCGCCAGCGGTGAGAACGTGAGCTGGCTGCCATCGACCGTGTAGCTGCCGCTGTAGCTGTTGCAGCCGGCCGAGCCGTTGACCTGGCCATCCGCCGTGAAGGTCATGGTGAT
>JAYRNS010000933.1:0-2269 GCA_041912075.1 Anaerolineae bacterium | reverse complement strand
GTCGCCACGTTGAGGCAGATCAGCACCTGGGGTTCGGCGCTCGGTTCGTAGGCGCGGCTGAGAATCTGATGGTGATGGGCGGTTGCTTTCCAGTGGATGCGGCGTTGGCTGTCGGCCGGCTGCCACTCGCGGATGCCAATCGTGCGCAGGGGGTCCTCGAAGAGTTTGCCGCGCGCCGCCTGATCGCCAAAGGGATTTTTGTGCGGCAGGCGCAGCTCGGCCACGGTGTAGAGGCGCGGGTAGACGATAAGACGCTGCTGCTGGGTGAAGGTGGCGCGCCGGCTGAACAGGCCAAAGCCGTCACCGGTGCTGACCAGGGCCGGCCCATAGGTGAAGAAACCGCGCTCGTTGCAGCTGATGCGGTAGGTGCGCGTCAAGCGCTGAAAAGCACCTGGCATCCAAAACGAATGGAACTCTCCAAAATTAGTCGCCGTGTCCACTTCGACCTGCCGCGCGTTGACCAGCAGCGAATTGGGGAAGCGATCGATGATGCTCAGCCAGGTCAGGGGCAGGAACTTCTGGTTGTGCACTTCAAGGGTCAGCTCGATCGTCTCGCCCAGGAACGCACGGGTTTCACTCAGACGCCGCTCGTACTGCAGACCGTAGAAGCTGAATTCATTCCACAACCAGGTAATGGCGGCAATGACCAGCAGGCTGAGTGCGGCGGCCGTCAAGAACCCATTGCTGAGCACGACACCCAACAAGGTCAGCAAGACTGCCATCATGATCCACGCCTCGCTGAACTGGGTGTCTTTCTCCAGATCGACGTACCGGGCGCGTTTGCGCAGCGGGCGTGGCTGGCTGCCGGCCATGATGACTACTCGACCACCGGTACCGGCACGGTGTCGGCGATTTCAGCCACGACCTGTGCCGGTGTACGGCCGCGCAGGCGGGTCTGCGGGCTGACGTGGATGCGGTGGGTGAGCACCGCGGCGGCCAGGTGCTGGACGTCGCTAGGGATCACGTAATCGCGGCCGCGCAGCCCGGCCAGGGCCTGGCTGGTTTTGAACAGGGCCAGTGAGCCACGCGGTGATACCCCCAACTCGACCGAGGGGTGGTCACGTGTGGCGCGTACGACGTGCAGAACATAGCGGCGTACGTCGGCACTGACGTGGATGGTGCGCGCGGCTTCCTGCAGATGCAGGACCTCGGCGCTCCCCGCCACCGGCCGCAGGTTGACGAGTGGCTCAGCCTGGGCGTAACGCAGCAGCATCTCCTCCTCTTCGGCTTCACTGGGATAACCGAGGCGGACCTGCATCAGAAAACGGTCGAGCTGGGCTTCGGGCAGGGGGAAAGTGCCTTCCAACTCGATTGGATTCTGGGTCGCCAGCACCAGGAAAGGTTTGGGCAGCGGGTGTGTCTCGCCGTCGATCGTCACCTGGCGTTCCTGCATGGCTTCGAGCAGGCTGGATTGGGTGCGCGGGGTGGCGCGGTTGATTTCGTCACCCAGCAGGATTTGACTGAAAACCGGGCCGGGGCGAAACTCGAAGGCCTGGTTCTGCTGGTTGAACACGCTGATGCCGGTAACGTCGCTGGGCAGCAAATCGGGGGTAAACTGGATCCGCGCAAACGAGCAGTCGAGGCTGCGGGCCAGAGCCTTGGCCAGGGTCGTCTTACCGATACCGGGCACGTCTTCGATCAGCACGTGACCATCGCACAGCACGGCAGCCAGCATCAGCTCGACCACGCCGGATTTCCCAATTACCACCTGGGCTACGTTGTGCTGCACGGCCTGGGCAAATTCAGCCAGATTCAAAGCTGTCACGCCTCCTTTGCTCAAAACGTCGGTGTTCTGTATTATACGCTTAATCCTTGACGAACCGCAAATGGACCTGCAAATGACAACCAACCATGAAGAAACCGTGAAGGGGTCGGGTCGCGGGCCGGTGATCTGCCTGGGCTCGCTGGTGGCGGACCTGATTGCGTACCCCCTGCGCAGCCTGCCTGGCCCAGGCCAGCAGGTGCTCGTCGACTCGATCAGCCTGCATGCTGGGGGCTGTGCGAGCAACGTCGCCACGGCGCTGGCGCGGCTGGGTGTCCCCGTCACGATCATCGCCAAAGCCGGGCTCGATCCCCTGGGGGATTTTGTCGTGCAGGCCCTGGCGGACGCAGGGGTCGACCTGCGCGGGGTGCGCCGGGTGACGACCGCCGGCACCTCCACGAACCTGGCCCTGGTCGATCGTGATGGTGAGCGGCGGTTCGTGCACACCATTGGCGCCAACGCGGCGTTGGGCCCACAGGACGTCGACGCCGCGTTATTGCGCGGTGC
>JAYRNS010000932.1:0-2490 GCA_041912075.1 Anaerolineae bacterium | reverse complement strand
GGCGTCGGTGGCAGTGGCTACCAGCAGTGTTCCCGTTTGTGGCATCGTGACCGGTGTGAAACGCCGGGCGACCGTCAGACCGGCATCGGCGCTGTTGTAAGTGGTCTGGCCAAGCCAGGTGGCGCCCGCTGCCACCTGGCCCTCCACCGCACCCGGTTCGGCCTCGTAAATGTCGATAGTGATGGGATAACTGGCGTAGTCCAGGGCGCTGTCGACACGCACACGCATCTGAACCTGGTCGATCAACGGTGTGATGTCGTTGATCTCGGGGCGATTCTGACCACGATTCGGCCCTTCATCAGCGTCGTTGGGATCGTTGGCACTCGTCCCATCGCCGCCGAGGTCGACGCCTGGTGCCAGGCTGCTGGGTCCGTTCGTCGCCAGGTTGTTGGCCTGGATGCGGTTGTAGCGGGTCGTGTCGCCCTGCACGATTACCCCTGTGCCGCTATTGTGTGTGATCGTGTTGCTGGCCGTGGCGACGAGCGCATCACCCACGCGGTTGTTGCTGGCACCGGCAGTGATTTGCACCCCGACAGACTGCGTACTGCCCGGCAGGGCGCCGCCACCAGCCGCCGCACCAATCAGGTTGCCCTCGACGCGATTGCCAGCTGTGCCTGTGTCGCTCAAACGAACACCTTGCGCCAAATTGCCGCTGATCAGGTTGGCACGGATGGTATTGTCCTTGCTCGCCCCACTCAGCCAGATGCCATACGTCTGCGTACTTCCCTCGAGTAGAGTGACGCCGCTGGCCGCCGGACCAACGATGTTACCGGAAACCACGCTGCCGCCGCTGCTGTCGGTAAGGACTACTCCGGCGACGGCGTTGCCCGATATCACGTTCTCCACGATGTGGTTGTCGTAGGCGACGTTGGCCACGCTGACACCGTAAAACTGTGGGCTACCGGGCATGGCGGTGTTTCCCTGGGGTGTCGGACCGACGACATTGCCCTGCACCGTGTTGGTCAGGGTCAGGTTGCCCTCGATGCGTACCGCCGCGTAGGTGTTGCCGCTGATCACGTTACGATCGGCGGCGGTGCTGCCACCGATGATGTTTTGTTTGGCAAGCGCACGGATGTGTACGCCGTAGTGTTGGAAGGACGAGCCCGTCATCGTGGTGGGATTGAGCCCGATCAGATTGCCCGCCACGACGTTGTTGCGTCCGCCTTCGACCAGGACACCGCTGTAGAACGGTGCGACATTGTCATTGTCGAAGCCGTAGATGACGAGCCCGCGTACCTCGTTGTTGGAGCTGGTCAACCGCAGGCCGTGAAACGCCTGGTTGCTGCCGTAGAGCGTTAGCGTCACCAAGGAGTTGACCGGCTGGGTGATGGGTGCGGTGTTGGGTTGGGCACCCGGTGCGGTGTAACCGTCGATGACGGTGCCGCCGGTGGTATCGGACAGGGCGGGCAGGGCAGAGAGTGGGGCGATGGTGCCAGCCACGGCAAACTGGATCATGTCCGGGCCTGGGCACGCGTTGGCCGTCTGCAAGGCCGCGCGCAGGGTACAGGCGCCATTGAGTGTCGCGCAGGTACAATCGTTGCCGGTGACATCGGCCTCATCGCCCAGGTTGCTGACGACGATAGCCAGGTGCGGTGTGTCGACGACTGCAGTGGTGGCGGGAAAGAAGGGCAGGAGAAAGACAATCAGGAACAGGGCGCGCAGGACGGGCATCGTTTGCCTCGTGGAACTTGGAATCACGCCAGGCTGCTGGCAGTCTGATTATAGTCTTCTCTGCGGGCCGCCGCAAACAGGCCGGCCCTATGCCGGGGTTGGTCAGCAGTTTGCCGTGTCCATCGAGCAATGATAAACTACGATCCTCGATGTGATCAGATAAGCCACCAGGAGCATTGCATGTCGAATACTGCACCGCGAGTGCTCTGGATACCGCTGATTGCACTGGTTCTGACCAGTTGGGGTGCCCTTGCATACCTGGTGTGGACCACGGCTGCCACAACCTGGTCGGTGATGGTGTTCTTCTTGTTATGGTTCCTGGCTGTTTTTAGCCTTGCCCTCCTCCTCCTGTGGCTGATCTACACGCGCGTCCGTCGCTGGTACCCCGGGTGGCCCTGGGCCGTCGCGCGCCAGGCGGCGGAAATCGCCGCGTTTTTTGCGCTGATCGCACTCCTACAGATGTTCGTTGGTCTGGACATTGCGGTGGTACTGGCCATCGCCGCGCTCTTTGGTCTGATGGAAGTATTTTTCCTACAGCGCGCACGGCGACGGATGTTGGGCACCAAACGTGATGCATAGGGACACGCAAAAGATCATCTTCACCGTGCTGCTCACCCCTCACGCCTCACTCTTCACGCCTCACCCCTCACGTTTGACGCTCCGCGCATCACGCTTCACGCCCGGCTTGGCAGACCCGGTCAAAGATGGTACAATCGACTTTTGATGGTCAAGGGTCCGTAAACGAATACCTTCCCGATCTCGGCGAAAATGCCCTGACAAAACGACGGAAGATGTTCATTTACGGACACAAGCGCGTGG
>JAYRNS010000931.1:0-2419 GCA_041912075.1 Anaerolineae bacterium | reverse complement strand
TCCCTACTCCCTACTCCCAAAAACGCCTGGATCGCGTCGGCCACGA
This sequence comes from Anaerolineae bacterium, assembly GCA_041912075.1. Classification (GTDB taxonomy): domain Bacteria; phylum Chloroflexota; class Anaerolineae; order SSC4; family Amarolineaceae; genus SSC4. The sequence goes on along the minus strand of JAYRNS010000931.1, from coordinate 2,373 downwards.
CCGCCGGCGCTTCCATGGCTGCGGCGTGGCCGGCGTCGGGGACTTCGAGCAGCTGCGCCTGGGGCAGCTGGCCGGCCAGCCAGTGGCTGCGGCGTGCGGGGGTCATGCGGTCTTCGCGACCCACGATCACCAGCGCCGGCAGGTCGATCTGATCCACCTGTGCGGTCACGTCGAACCGGTCGCAGGCCTCGAAGTCACCGATGACGACAGCCGGGTTGGCCGCCAACAGGTGACGGGCATACAGCTCGACCATGATCGGGTCCGCTGCGCGGCGGTGCACCCAGCGGGCGATCTGCTGCGCCGTGGCGGCAAAATCGCTGCGCAAACCCTCCAGAATGGCCGGTGCCACGGGAAGTCGCGCATCGGTGCCCACCAGGACGAGACCGGCCAGGCGAGCCGGTTGGGCCAGGGCCATGGCCAGCGCCACCGCACCCCCCATCGACGTACCGGCCACCACCACGCCCGATAACCCGACCGCCTCGATCCAATCGAACACCACATCACGGTAAGCGTCGATCGTGTCGCGACCGGCACCCGTCGACTTGCCATGCCCCGGCAAATCGAGTGCGTAGACCGTCATGCCGGGCATAAAACGTACCTCAGGCGGCCACTCCAGATGCGAACCGCCCGCGCCATGGATCAAAACCAGCGACGGTGTGTTTGACCTCGTCTCGCCCAGGTGGCGGGTGAAATAGATGACCTCAGACCCAACCCGGACCGTGCTCACGCCGGCACGATTTCCGGACTGGCCGCCATCGTCACGTGATCGGGCAAAGCCCGTTCTTGCCGGTGGGCCAGATACTTTTCGACCTCCATGGCCGCCGCCGTCCCCTGCCCGACGGACGTTGCCACCTGGCGGAACCGTTTGTCCTGGATTTCGCCGGCGGCAAAGACGCCGGGCACGTTGGTTGCCATCAGCCGGTCGGTCAGGACGTAGCCCTCGTCATCCATGGCGATCTTGCCCTGGAAAATCTGTGAATTGGGATAGTGACCGACAAAAACGAATACGCCACCGGTCGCCAACCGCTGCTCTTCCCCCGTCTTGACATTGCGCAGGGTCACTGACGTCACGGCGCTGTTGCTGCCGTTGTCATCGTTGATCGACGTCACGACCGAATCCCATACGAACCCGATCTTTTCGTTCTCGAAGGCGCGGTGCTGCAAGATGTGGCTGGCCCGCAGCTGGTCACGCCTGTGCACGATGGTCACCCTGGTGGCAAACCGTGTCAGGAAGATCGCTTCCTCGACGGCGCTGTCCCCACCACCCACTACCACCACCTCACGGCCGCGGAAGAAGAAGCCGTCACACGTCGCACAGTAGCTCACGCCACGCCCCGTCAGTTCCTGCTCACCCGGCACCCCCAGCCGGCGGGCAGTCGCTCCGGTGGAGATGATCAGCGTCCAGGCCCGATATTCTGCGCCGTTGACGGTGCGCACGGTAAACGGCCGGTGGTCCAGATCGACCTCCTCGACGTAGTCGAACTCGATGCGCGTGCCAAACTTTTCGGCCTGCTTTTGCATCCGTTCGACCAGTTCCGGGCCGCTGATCGATTCAGGGAAGCCGGGGTAATTCTCCACCTCATAAGTGATGGCGACCTGACCACCCAGGTCATTACCGGTGATCAGGAGTGGGTTCAGATTCGCACGTGCTGTGTAAATACCCGCCGTCAAACCGGCCGGCCCGCTGCCGATGATGATCACATTCTCCACATCCGGCGTTTCTTGTCCGACCTTACCATTATGTGTCATGACTGGTTCCTTGTCTAGAAATGATCGTTTTTTACATTCGTTCGATACACGGTCCGGTCACTCACCTCAACCAGCAACGGAATGACCGGGACATGCGTTTTGATGCCCAACGACGCGATTTGGTTACATTTCCTGCAAAGCGTACCACAGAGCAGCAACTGCGGCCAGCCCTGCCGTTTCCGCACGTAATATCCGTGGCCCCAGACCGATCACCTGCAGACCGCCGGCCCGGGCGGACGCGATCTCGTCCGCGGCAAACCCGCCCTCCGGTCCAATGAACAGGTCGATAGCATTCGCGTGATCCGCCACCGGCTCGACCACGTCGCGCAGCCGCCGGTTGGTTTCGTTTTCCCAACAGATCAGACGCAGGTCGGCGGGTTCGGCCGTGGTGCGCAGTGCTTCGGGCAGGTCTTGGGCGGCCATCACCGCTGGCACAGACGCCCGTCCGGCCTGTTCGGCGGCCTCGCGTACGATCGCCTGCCAGCGCGGAATCTTGGCCGCCAGTGCAGCCCGGTCGCGCACGATGCAGCGTTGGGTGATCAGCGGCACAAAACGATACACCCCCAGCTCGGTGCCCTTCTGCAGCACCCACTCGAATTTGTCCGCCTTGAGCGTGCCCTGGTA
>JAYRNS010000930.1:0-17033 GCA_041912075.1 Anaerolineae bacterium | reverse complement strand
TTATTTGATGCGCAACCGATCGGTGGGTTTGGTGACCCTGGCGCGGCACCGTGAGCTGGTGCAGGCCGACCGCGGCGAGCGCCAGCTGACCAAGATTCTGGAGACACTGGCCGTGATCGAGGCCAGCGGTGGCATCCCCCTACACCAGGTGATCACGGCTGAGGGACAGACGATGAGCCGCCATACGACGGTCATCGTGATCACCTCGTCGCCCGACACGTTGTGGGTGGCGGCGCTGCGGGAGCTGCAGCGCCGGGGTGTCTACAGCGTGGCCGTGGTGGTGGATGGGCTGAGTTTTGGGCCGACCGTGTCGATCGAGCCGGTGTTGAACGAGCTCCTGGCCAGCGGCATCGTCAGCTATCGCGTGGGACGCGATGAACCATTGGATCATGCCCTTGGAGTTCCGAGCCATCTTCGACTATAGTAGGTTGCCAATCGGGTTCTGCTCGATCCCGATGTTGCCAAAGCATTTCCTGATGAAGCAGCTGTGAATGAAGCCCTTCGCCTGGTCATACAATTGGGCAGGATTCAGCGCGGGCGGGAGCCTGACGTCGCAAGCGCGAGCTGACTAAATTTGTTCATCGCCTTGACACAGCAGGTTGTATGCCCACGTACTGCCAACTTGCGCTTACCAGCTCGGCAGGGACGTCGTCGACTACGGTTACGTCCCCGATCGCCCGCGGCAGCACGAAACGCAGCCGGCCGTCGCGGCGCTTTTTGTCACTGCCCATGGCCGCCATGAGCGCATCGACCGTCATGGCCGGATGGTCCGGAAGACGGGTGGGCAGCCCCAGCCGGGTCAGCAGGGTTTCGACGCGCGCCAATACCTCGTCATCCGCCACACCCAACTCCGTTGCCAGGTAACTGGCGGCCACCAGACCGATCGCCACCGCTTCGCCGTGACGCACGCGGAACCCTGAGACAAACTCGATCGCATGACCAAACGTGTGCCCCAGGTTGAGGTGGGCGCGCACACCGCGCTCGAACGGGTCGGCCTGTACGATGTCGACCTTGACGCGTACGGCATCATCGAGCAGCGTTGCCAGTGACCGCGGTCCGTAAGTCTCCAGGCTGGCAAACAGGTCGGGTGCCGCGATGATACCGTGTTTGACGACTTCGGCCAACCCGGCGCGGAATTCGGGTCCAGGCAGCGTCTCTAACAGTTCCGGATCGGTGAGGACGAACTCCGGTTGTTTGAACGCTCCGACCAGGTTCTTGCCGCCGCCCTGGCCGGCCAGGTCGACCCCGACCTTGCCACCGACGCTGGCATCGACCATAGCCAACAGCGAGGTGGGCACCTGGACCAGGGGCACCCCCCGCAGGTACGTCGCCGCGGCAAACCCGGCGACGTCACCCACGACGCCCCCACCCAACGCGACCACCACACTGTGCCGGTCGAGGCCGGCGTACAGAAACTGCTCATAGAGATGGCGTACCGTATCAAGGGTTTTGTGCTGTTCACCCTCGGGTATCTGGATCAGCACCGGCTGCAGGCCGGCATCGTGCAGGATCGTCAGCACGTGCTGGCCATGCAAATCGGCCAGACCGTCGTTCGTGACCACCGCCACCTGCCGGCTCCCCGCTCGACTGGCCAGCAGATGACCCAGCTGGCCCAGAACGCCTTCACCCATGATGATCGGGTAACTGGCACCGCTGATGGGCACGGGCAGGACGAAGACTTCGCGCTCGATCCAGCCGTGCGCCATGCCCAACACCCGGTCGCCCACCGCGTCCGGGGCCAGGCCTGTGGTATCGAGCTGCAAGGGGATGGCGGCGTAAGCGGTCTGGCGGGCGGCGAGCAGGCGCTCAATGCGCAGTGCCGCGTCATCGCCGAGGAGGAGTGGACGGATCCCATCGCTGCTGCCAGCCAGACGCCGCCGCAGCTCGGTGACGTCGGCCTGCAGGCAGATGACGACACTGCGGCCAGCCAGGGCCGCACGATTGGTGGGATCGACCAGGGTACCACCGCCCGTGGCAACCACCAGACCCTCCTGCGCCGCGAGCTCCTGCACCAGGTCGGCCTCGAGGGCACGGAAAGCCGGTTCACCCCGTTCGGCAAAGAGGCTGCGAATCGACTGGCCAGTGCGTGCTTCGATCACCTGGTCCATGTCGACAAAGGGGCGCTGCACGCGTTCGGCGACGTAACGGGCGACCGTGCTTTTGCCGGTGCCCATAAAACCGGTGAGCACGATGTGCGCAGCGGGCAGGTCGAGCGCGGGTTTATTCATGCAGTTGGTACCCGAACTGCCAGGACGTATGGTCCATGGGCAGGTCCTCAAGTCGTGACTGGCGCAACGTGGCAAACCGCGGGCGCATCTCGGCCAGGCTGTCGCCGCCCAGTTTCTCGCACAGGGCATCGGCGAGCACGAAGGCAACCATCGCTTCGCCGACGACCGCGGCGCGCGGCACGGCGCTGAAGTCCGAGCGCTCGTAGACGGTTACGGTTTCTTCGCCCGACGCCAGGTCGACCGAGCGACGCGGGTTGAGGGTGGTGCTGATGGGTTTCATGGCCGCACGCATCACGACTGGCTGGCCGGTGGTGATGCCACCCTCGAAGCCGCCAGCACGGTTGCTGTGACGAACGATCTCGCCGCTGCCGTCACTGGCCAGGAAGATTTCATCGTGCACCTCGGTGCCAAAGCGTGCCGCATTGGCGAAGGCATCGCCGATCTCCACACCCTTGATGGCGTGAATGCTGGCCAGGGCACTCACCAGACGCGCACTCAAGCGGCGGTCCCAGTGGACGTGGGTGCCAAGCCCTGGTGGCACACCGAGTGCGACCACTTCAAATATACCCCCCACCGTATCACGCGCCTGCATCGTCTCCCAGATGCGCGCGTGCCAAGGTTCGACCGTTTCTGGGTCGGGACAGCGTACGTCGTTGCTTTCGGCGATGGCGAAACGCTCTGGGTACGGTAGGTGTTCCAGTGATCCAACCGTCACACCGCCGATCATGGTCACGTAGCTGCCGATGATGATGCCGAATTCAGCCAGCAGACACTTGCACAGGGCACCGACTGCCACTCGCGCCGCGGTTTCGCGTGCACTGGCGCGCTCCAGGGCCAGGCGCAGGTCGCGGTAGCCGTATTTGACCGCACCAGTGAGATCGGCGTGACCGGGTCGTGGCACCGTAAAAGGCGCGATCTGTTTGGTTTGCCAGCTGCGGTAATCAAGGTTGGCGATTTCCAGGGCAATCGGCGCACCCGTGGTCTGCTGCGCGACAACACCCGCGGTCAGGCTGACGGCGTCCTTTTCGATTTTCATCCGGCCGCCCGCGCCATACGCGACCTGACGCCGCGCCAGATCACGGTCGATGTCGGCCAGCATAACAGGTACGCCGGCCGGCATGCCCTCCAGGATGGCAGTCAGACTGGGGCCGTGGGATTCACCGGCCGTCAAGAAACGCAGCATGATTGGTTGAACTCCCGCGAGGACTCAGGACGTCGGCTTGGTGCCGGGGTAGGGGGTGGGCGTGCGCAGCTGTGGGAGAGCGTGGGGCTCGCGCCAGCGCCACAGCAAGGTGGTGGTGGCCATGAGCACAAAGCCCACGGCGGCCCCGACCCAAAACGCCTGCAGCGATGGCAGCAGGTTGGAGACCGCCGCCAGTGTGAACACTGCGGCCAAGAGCGTTTGTTGGGTCGCCACGGTGACCATCGCCTGGCGAGCCGTGGGTATGGTTGTTGCCTTTGGTTGTGCCTGGCGCCAGCCGCTGCGCAGGTGGAGCGCAATCAGGTGGAGGCGCGTCACGATCACGCCGGCCACCACGGCGTTGTACACGAAGAAGCTGCGTTCGTCCACTGCCAGCCAGCCGATGGCCAGCAGGGCGCCCAGCATCACGCTGGTACCCAGGACAAAGCGCGGGCTGGACCAGCGACCCCGGGCAACGTCAGCTCGTAGAAGTGGGTTGAGCTCGTAAACCAGCCCCGCCGCCTTGGCTGGCCGTGCCATCGCCAGGGTCAACCCGTAGTCGACCCACATCGAGCCCCAAGCCACCAGGGATACCAGAATCATCGTGAACAACTGACTGTTCATCACCTAGAGAACCTTCGATCCAGCTGCTGCGCCGCCACCTGGCGCATGAGGGTGCGCGGCGGCTCACGTCCCGTCCACTGCGCTAGTGCGGCTGCACCCTGCTCGACCAGCATGCCCAGCCCGTCGATCGGGCGGGCACCCTGCGCCGCCGCCCGGCGCAGAAAGGCGGTCGGTCGTGGTGCGTAAACCAGGTCATACACCACCTGCCCCGGTCGGAATGTCACCGCCGGGTCCCACGGCAGCCCCTCGATGGCCGGCCACATACCCAACGACGTGGTGTTGACCACCAGATCGACCTGTTCGACCCAGCCAGCGATGTCATCCGGGAAACGTCCGCAGACCACCTTCTGTCCGGGCCAGACTTGTTCGGCCATGGCAGCTACCTCATGAGCCCGCGCCAGCGAACGATTGACGATCACGACCGTACAGCCGGCACTGACCAGCGCATACACCACCGCCCGGCTGGCACCGCCGGCCCCAATGACCAGGGCGCGCTGCCCGCCGACATCGACGCCGTGTGCCCGCAAATCAGCCAGGAAGCCGCGTGCATCGGTATTGTCGCCGACAAGTTGGGGCCATTCTAGCACAGCGGGTGCTGCCGTGTCAAGCATTGGCTGTGATGAATTGGCCGCAACCAGCGTAATCGTATTGACCGCACCGATGCCCACGGCCGCGGGTGTCAGCCGGTCCAAAAATGGCAATACTGCCTGTTTGTGTGGCACGGTGACGTTGGCGCCCACAAACCCCAGGGCACGCAGACCGCGCACGGCATCGCCGACCGCTTCCGGTGGCACGGGCAGCAGCGTGTAAACCCAGGGCAGACCCAGCGCGGCCAGGGCCGCGTTGTGCATGGCCGGACTCAACGAATGCTCGACCGGCCAGCCGATTAGCCCGAGGAGACGCGGGGAAGGTGCAGCTTCAGACATCGTATAGTTCCCCCAGCCCGCTTGAGCGGGCTCACGCCAACTCAGCACCCAGCTTGATCAGCAGCCGTTCGAACCCGGGGAACGAATCGGCGATGCAGTCCGTGTTGTGCACCACTGTCTCGCCTTGCGCAGCCAGGCCGGCCACGATCAGTGCCATGGCCAGCCGGTGATCGCCGTGACTATCGACGGCACCGCCATGCAGCGGTGTGGGGCCCTCGACGATGAAACCGTCGGGTTGGGCCTCGATCTGGGCGCCAAGTTTGCGCAGCTCTTCTACGATCGTGGCAATGCGGTCGGTCTCTTTGACGCGTAACTCGCTCGCGTCGCGCACGAGGGTAGTGCCACGAGCCTGCGTCGCGGCCACCGCCAGGATTGGCATCTCGTCGATCCCGCGAACGACGACCTCTCCCCCCACCACGGTACCGTGCAGCGCGCTGTGCTGCACAATAATATCCCCCACTGGCTCACCGGCGACCTCGTGCACGTCTTCGATGGACAGGTGCCCACCCATTGCCAGCAAAACATCGAAGAGACCAGCGCGCGTCGGGTTAAGCACGACGGAGGCCAGCTCGATACGCGAGCCAGGCACCAGCAGGGCGGCCACCATCAGGAAAGCGGCTGATGACATGTCGGCCGGCACTTCCAGATCGATCGGCTGCAGCGGTTGGGTGGGGCGTTCGCTCGTCACGCGTACGCCGAGACTGTTGATCGGCGCCCCCATCGCACGCAGCATGCGCTCGGTGTGGTCGCGGCTGGTGCCCTGCGGATGCTCGTGCACGACGGTGAGATCGGGTGTGTAAAGACCCGCCAGTACAACCGCCGACTTGACCTGTGCACTGGCAACCGGCAGGGCGTAGTCGATGCCGCGCAGATGACCACCCTGAATCGCCAGGGGTGGCAGCCGGCCCCCCTGCCGGCCCAATACGGTCGCACCCATGCGGCGCAGCGGCTCTGCCACGCGCGCCATCGGCCGACGGCTGAGCTGGTCACTGCCGGCGAGCATGGTCATGACACCCGCACCGGCGACGAGGCCGGCCAACAGCCGCATGGTCGTTCCCGAACTGTGGCAGTCAAGCGCCTGGAGTGGCTCAACTAGACCGTCGAGGCCGCGGCCGTGAACGATCAGGGTGCTGCGGTCCGGTTCATCTATCGTGATTCCCAGGCCGCGCATGCAGCCGATGGTCGCCAGGCAGTCGCCCCCACGCAGAAAGCCGCGGATGCGGCTGTCGCCCTCAGCAATCGATCCTAACAGCACGGCACGGTGCGAGATCGACTTGTCACCCGGCACCTGCGCCCGGCCACGCAGTGGCTCGGCGTGTTGCACGGTCACCCGACTCATGATCCGACCTCCTGCCAGCCGGCAATGACGGCCGGCAGCTCCTCCAGACGTCGCAGACGGGCATCGGCCCGCACGTGGTCGTCCAGTTCCACGCGGTGATCAAGCTCGACGAGAACGGCCCGCATGCCGGCCGCCTGAGCACCGGCCACGTCGACCATGATCCGGTCACCGACGTAGATGGTTTCTTGCGGTGTGCAGCCCAGTGCCGCAAGGCCGGCGACAAAGATTTCTGGCCGCGGTTTGACATAACCGTGAGAAGAGGAATAGACACGGATTGGTAAAAACTCCAGCAGCCCGGCTCGGCCGAGGTCCGCATCGTGCAGCCGTGAGCTCCACCAGGTATTGGAGATCAGACCGAGCTTGAGGCCATCTGCATCCAGGGTGCTCAGAACCTGACGTACGTCACCCGCGACGGGGTACACGAAACGCTGAATCGTGCCGTAATAGCACCACAGCGCGCCGGGCCAGTCGCTGGGCGTAATGACCAGATCGAGCCGCTGCAGCGCGGCGCGGAACGTATCGTCCACACAGCCACCACGACCGGCGGCCTCCAGACTGCGGTTGGTTTCACGCGCAAACTGGCCCACCGAACCCACAAATGCTTCCACGGATGGTACGGCGTAGCCGGCGCGCTGCAAATAGCCGTGCATGGCTGTCAGCCCGGCCACGTTGGCATCCAGAAAGGAAGCGTATGGTTCGACGTAGTGCAGGAGGGTGCCACCCAGGTCGAAAAGAACGGCCCGAACACTCATGGCACGTCTCCTCGAGCGGGGACGGTAGGCACGGTCACGCTGGCACCCGGAGACAGCGGCCAGTGATGGTTACCCGCGGGCAGTTGGTCGCGCCGCAGCTGTTGGGCCGTCGCAAAGGCGGCATGCAGGGCAGCCTCGTTGCCGCCGGCGACCCAGCCGGCCCAGGTATCGAGGCAGGCCCGCACGCGGTCGAGCGCATTGAGAACCGCAGCCTGGTTGGTGAGCACAATGTCGAGCATCATACCGGGATCACTACCGGCCAGGCGTGTCGTGTCGCGGAATCCGCTCGCCGCGACGCGCCAGGTTTGTGTGTCCGGTACCGCAGCTGCCGCGGTCACCAGTGCGGTCGACAGCAGGTAAGGCACGTGACTCACGGCCGCCACCAGCTCGTCGTGCTGCACTGGGTCGAGCAGCAGCGAACGTGCACCGAGCGCGTGGACCAGGGCAAGGGCGGTCGCCAGCGCGCTGTGACCGGTGCGCGGCAGGGGGCACAGCACAAATGTCTTGTCGTGGTAGAGCGTGGCGTCGGCCACTTCCAGACCGGACGTTTCCTTTCCGCACATGGGGTGACCACCGACGACTGCGATGTGCTCGGGAACGGCGGCCAGCGCATGGCAGATTGCCCCTTTGGTACTACCCAGGTCGATGAGCAAGGCACCCGGTTTGAGCAAGGGTGCCACTTCGACGATGTGGCGCAGGATCACGCGCACCGGCGTTGCCAGGATCACGATGTCTGCGCTGGCGGTCTCGGCCAGGTCGGTGCTGCCGTGATCGATGGCACCCAGCGCCAGTGCCGTGCGGACGTTTTCCAAACGGCGGGCGATACCGATGATCTCGCCGCGCTGGCCGGCCGCCCGCAGTGCCAGGGCCAGCGAGCCGCCCATCAAACCGAGGCCGACGATGGCAATGCTGCGCTGCGCAAAATGGGCGGGCGCTTCGGGGAGTGGCAGGGTGGTGTTGTCCACGTGCTAGGTTCCTCCTTACAGACTTCGACCGACGGCCTGGGCCACCAGTTTGAGTTCCTGCACGAGCTGGGCAAACCGGTCGGGCTTGAGGCTTTGCGCGCCGTCGGAGAGGGCATCGGCCGGATGGGGGTGGACTTCGATCATCAGCCCGTCGGCGCCGGCGGCGATACAGGCCTTGGCCGTCGGTGCGACCAGGTCCCATTTGCCGGTGCCGTGGCTGGGATCGCCGATGATGGGCAGGTGGCTGAGCTGTTTGACGACGGGAATGGCGTTGATGTCGAGCGTATTGCGCGTGTAGCGTTCGAAGGTACGGATGCCACGCTCGCACAGCATCACCTGGTAGTTGCCGTGGCTCAAGATGTACTCGGCCGACATCAACCACTCTTCGATCGTAGACATCATACCACGTTTGAGAAACACTGGCCGGTTTGCTTCACCCACGGCGTGCAGCAGCGCATAGTTCTGCATGTTGCGCGCACCAATCTGCAGGATGTCAGCGTACTCCGCAACCAGGGGCACCGATTCAGGCGCCATGACCTCGGTCACGATCGGCATACCGGTCTGCTCACGCGCTTCGGCCAGGATTTGCAGGCCGGCTTCACCCATGCCTTGGAAGGAGTAGGGTGAGCTGCGTGGCTTGAATGCACCGCCGCGCAGGATGTGGGCACCGGCCTCCTTGACCGCCCACGCTGTCTCCAGCAGCTGTTCGCGACTTTCGACCGCGCACGGTCCGGCCATGAGCACCAACCCGGGTCCGCCAATGTGTACGCCGTTGAGTTTGATGACCGTATCTGCGGGATGAAAATCGCGCCCGGCAATCTTGAACGGCTGCAGGATGCGGACGGTTTTTTCGACCCCTTCCATCATGTCGAACATCTCGCGATCGACGATCGGTTTGTCACCCACGACGCCGATGATGGTGCGGGCCTCGCCGGCGCTCAAGTGGACTTTGTAACCCATGTTTTCGACGCGGGTGACGACCGTGGCAATATCGCGTGCACTGGCACCCGGTTTCATGACGATGATCATGCCTGGCTCCTCTACAACTCACGTTCCATGGCTGCGGCGATACGGCGCAGCTCGGTCATCAAGCTGATAAACTTTTCCGGTTTGAGGCTCTGCGCGCCATCGGACAGGGCCGCTTCGGGGTGGGGGTGGACCTCGATGATCAGGCCATCCGCCCCGGCCGCGATGGCTGCGCGTGCCATCGGGCCTACCAGCTCCCATTTGCCGGTGCCATGGCTAGGATCGGCAATCACCGGCAGGTGGCTGAGCTGTTTGAGCACCGGCACCGCGTTGAGATCGAAGGTGTTGCGTGTGTACTGCTCGAAGGTGCGTATACCGCGTTCACACAGCATGACGCGATAATTGCCGTTGCTGAGGATATACTCGGCCGACATCAGCAGCTCCTCGATCGTCGACATCAGCCCGCGTTTGAGCAGAATGGGCCGCTGCACCTTGCCCACGGCGTGCAGCAGACCGTAGTTCTGCATGTTGCGTGCGCCAATCTGCAGGATGTCGGCGTATTCGGCAACCATTGGCACGGCTTCGGGCGTCATCACCTCGGTGACGACATAGAGCCCCGTCGCTTCGCGTGCTTCCGCCAGATATTCCAGCCCTTTGAGACCCAGACCCTGGAAGCTGTAGGGTGAGCTGCGCGGTTTGAACGCACCACCACGCAGAATCTGGGCGCCGGCCTCTTTCACCGCCCAGGCCGTCTCCAGCAGCTGGCTGCGGCTCTCGACCGAACACGGGCCCGCCATCACTGTCAGCCGTTTGCCGCCGATTTTGGTGCCGTTGAGGCTGATGATGGTGTCGTCTGGCTTGGACGTGCGGCTGGCCAGCTTGAAGGGGTGCATCACCACCATGGTTTTTTCGACACCGGGCATGACTTCGAAGATCTCCTTGTCGATCTTGCGCTCGTTGCCGACGATGGCGATCACGGTGTGTTCCTCACCGTAAATCGGGTGGGGGTGAAATCCCAGCTCCTGCACCCGGGCAATCACAGCGCCGATTTCACCGGCGGTCGCGTTCGGTTTCATGACGACGATCATGACTTATCTCCTTATATTTGCAGGAGCGCGCTTTGCCCTGCACCGTTCATCTCGGGCATCCGTGCAGCCGGGTATGAACCCAGCAGTTTTACGAACGCCGCGCGGGCCAGCACGGCCACCAGTGCCTGCTGGCAGTTGGGTTCGCGCCAGTCGCCCTCGAAATCGAGGTAGAAGACATAATTCCAGGGCCGGTTGCGGCGCGGCCGGCTTTCGAGTTTGGTCAGGTTGATGCCGCGGCTGGCAAATTCGCCCAGACAGCCGTGCAGTGCGCCCGGTGTGTGCGGCGTGGCAAACACCAGGGACGTTTTGCAGGCCGCTCCGGGCGCGCCGTTTGGTTCGACCAACGAGTCTTGGGCGCGCACGCCAATGACAAAAAAGCGCGTGAAGTTCCAATAAAGATCCTCGACACCTTCCTCCAGAATCGTAAGTCCATACGTCTGCGCCGCCAGCGCGCTGGCAATCACCGCGATACCCGGTTCAGGGTGGGCGGCCAGCTCTTTGGCGCTGCCGGCCGTGTCGTACCAGGGGATTGCTTTCCAGCCGTGTTGGTTGAGGTAGCGCTCACACTGGGCGAGGGCCTGCGGGTGCGAGCGCACCTGCGTGATGTCGCTCAACGCGGTGCCGGCGGTACTGAGCAGATTGTGGCGTACGCGCAGAAATACCTCACCGACGACGTGCAGATCGCGTTCGAGCAGCAAATCATAGGTCTTGTTGATCGAGCCGGCCATCGAGTTTTCGACCGGCACGACCCCCAGCTGCGCCTGACCCTCTTCGACGGCGGCAAAGATTTCCTCGAACGTGTGGCAGGGCCGGGTGTCGACGGTGGGGCCAAAATGCTGGCGGATCGCTTCTTCGGAATAGGCGCCGTGTTCGCCTTGAAATACGATGACCATCTCAGCCCTGCCTTTCGTGCCAGGCCGCGAGCTGCCGCTCGATCCAGCCGTTGAGGGCATCCCAATCGACGGGTGGCAGATCGGCTTTGTCCGGGCGCAGGTGTACCGCGCCGCGGACGTAGACGTGCTGGATACGCTGCTGGGGCAGCTCTGTGTTCCAGTGCAGCAGGACACGCACGCAGTTGCTCACCGCGCCGGGGACGTTCATTTCATGCCCGCACAGCAATGGAACGTCCAGCCAGCCGAGCTGGCGTGCGGCCAGCGCGGGAAACTCGGCATTCACGTCGCGCGTGGTGGTGAAAATGACACTGGCCACGTCGGCGGCACGAATATCGTTGAGCCGGATCATCAGCGCCAGCAGTTCGCGCGTACGGCGCAGAATTTCTTCACTCGTATTGGCGTCGACAGTGGTAGCACCGCGAACACCGCGGCAGGCGACGGTCAAGGTTTCCTCCTGATGGACCAGACTGGTGCCGGGCCGAGTCTTTGTTTGGGCAGGCGTACAACAAAAAAGCGTGGGCGGGTGCTCCACGCTTGGCGGTTGTATGGGTTTGAACGTCGTTGTCGTTACCCGGTGGCGTGGGGCGGTGCGCTGTCGCGCCGGTAGCCTGCATAAAAATAGGCAAAATAAAACCCACGCCAGGTAAACGAGCGTGGGCGGCGCACAGCCAGAGAGGATGCAGCAAGACGGTTGCTGCATTCAACTGGTGACGTCATCGACTGCCTGGCGAGCGTGCGCATAGTCGAACCTATTGGAACCGGGTTGGAATGGCGTGATGTTAGCATAGGTCGGGGGTTCTGTCAAAGTTGAGTGGGAGAACCACGCGGCAGCAAGGCATTCAGGTTTGTTGGATGTGACCCAGCGGCCTGTCACGTCAGCCGGCGTGTTGTACGAATCAGGATTTCGGCTATAATACCGTTGTGACGGGTTGCGTCAAGATCCGGATCAACTAGTAGGATGGTGATTGGCAGTGCTTCGTCGTTCACAAGTTGGCTGTGCATGACCGTGTGCCGGCACCTTCTAGCAGCCGTGTCGGCTATGGAGCGGCCGGATGACTAGCGCAGCGCTGTTTACCCTGGCCATCGTCATCGTGGCCGTCGCCCTGCTTGTCAGCGAGCGCCTGCGCGCTGACGTGGTGGCTTTGCTCGTGGTGGTAATCCTTGGGCTCGTCGGGATCCTTTCCCCACGCGAGGCCTTTTCGGGCTTTGCCACCTCCGCCGTCGTTACGATTGTTTCGGTGTTTGTCCTGACCGAGGCGCTGCATGTTGCTGGTATCACCGACCGGGCCGGGCATTGGCTGGCACGCGTGGCTGGCACCAGCGAACGCAAGCTGGTCATCGTGATCATGGTGGCGGGCGCATTGTTGTCGCTTCTGATGAACAATATCGCCGCGGCGGCCATCCTGCTGCCGGCGGTGTCGGGTCTGGCGCACCGCAACCGCATCAATGCCGGCCATTTGCTGATGCCGCTGGCGTTTGCGACCATACTCGGTGGTACGGCGACCCTCTTTACGACAACAAACATCATCGTGAGCGGTGTGTTACGCGGCCAGAACCTGCCCGGTTTCGGTGTACTGGATTTTGCCCCGGTCGGTATCCCGATCGCGGCAGCCGGGATCGTTTATATGGCGCTGTGGGGACGCCGCCTGCTGCACCAGCCAGAGATACCAGCGGATGGTCACGGTGCTGACGCCCAATCCCTGGATTTGATCGAAGTCTACCGTTTGGGCGAGCGTCTTTTTCCAGTACGTATACCGGCTGGCTCACCGTTGATCGGAAGGCCGTTGTCACACAGCGGTCTGCGCGATTGGGGTGCGAATGTCGTGACGCTCGAACACGGCCACCAGATTATTTCAGCACCACCTGCCGACACGGTCTTGTACCAGGGGGACGTGCTCTTTCTCGAAGCCAGGCTCGCCGAATTCGGCGCCAGCGGCGGGCTGACAGCCCTGGAACTCCTGCCGGCCGCCTCCTGGTCTTCCGAGCTGCTGAAGACCGGTACCGTCACGGTGGTCGAGGCGGTGTTGGCGCCTCGCTCGACCCTGCTTGGCCAGACCTTGCGCGCCACAGCTTTCCGGGATAAATATGGAATGAACGTGCTCGGCATCTGGCGGTCGGGTCAACCGATCCGCACAAACCTCAGTGATCTGCCGCTGGCCTTCGGTGATGCGCTCTTGCTGCATGGACCACGCGAGCGGATAAGGATACTGCGTACCGAGCCGAATCTAATCGTGCTCGAAGAGGGAGATGCCGACTACCCCGGTCTCACCAGGCGCTGGCAGCGATGGCTGGCCCCGGCCATCCTGCTGGGGGCACTGGTTCTCGCCGCGTTCAACACCGCGCTGGTGGGTGAAATCATGCTGGCAGCGACCCTGCTGACCGTGCTGGCGGGGATTCTGACGATGGATCAGGCGTACAGTGCCATTGAGTGGCGCAGCGTGTTTCTCGTCGCCGGCATGCTGCCACTCGGATTGGCGATGACGAAGAGCGGTGCAGCCGCCTGGCTGGCCGACCAGCTGATTGTCTTTGTGGGGCCGGCCGGCCCGTTGGGTCTTTTGGCGGGCGTGTTCCTGCTCACGGCTCTCCTATCCCAAGCCATGAACGGCGCCGCGGTGGCCACCGTCGTCGCGCCCATTGCCATCGGCGCGGCGCAGCAGACTGGTCTGGACCCCCGGGCATTGGCAATGGCAGTGGCTCTGGCCAGCTCCATGGCGTTCTTGACTCCCTTGGGGCACCCGGTCAACGTACTCGTGATGGGACCGGGAGGTTACAGATTCAAAGACTTCTTCAAAGTTGGCTGGCCGCTGGTCTTGATCAGCTTTGGGCTGGTCATGCTGCTCTTACCCGTTTTCTGGCCGTTGACGACTTCTCCGGCCGGTTGAGGACAAGGAGTTTGAAAGATCATGGATACCAAACTTCTGGCGCGTTATGCCTTGCGGGAAACCATGGGGCTCGTCGTGATGGGCGTCGCCCTGTTCTGGTCGGCCGGCACCATCAGCTGGTGGCCGGGTTGGGCGGTGCTCGCCGTCATGGCAGGGTGGATTCTGGCCACGGCTGTCGTCATCCTGCGCACCAACCCCGATCTACTGGCCGAGCGTCTGGGGCCACGCAAAGGGGCCAAGTCGTGGGACACCGCGATCTTGGGTGCCCTGGGTGTGACCCAACTCGTGCGCTACATCGTTGCCGGGCTGGACCAGCGGTATGGCTGGACGGGCGGTTTTCCGCTGGCCGCACAGCTGGCTGCGTTGGTCGTGTGTATTCTGGGTTATGCCATCGTGGTGTGGGCCACCGCTTCCAATGCCTTCTTTTCGCAGATCGTGCGTATTCAGCCGGAACGCGGCCACACCGTCGTCAGCCGGGGACCCTATCACTACGTGCGTCACCCGGGTTACGCCGGTGCCCTGCTCTACGAACTGTTCGTGTCGATTCTGCTCGCGTCCTGGTGGGCGCTGCTGGTGAGCGCGGTGAGTGCGGGCCTGCTCGTCCTGCGCACCGCGCTGGAAGACCGCACCTTGCAGGCTGAGCTGGCAGGTTACGCGGACTATGGGCGGCAAGTGCGTTACCGGCTGCTGCCAGGGGTTTGGTAGTTCAGTGATACACACCAATCGAGGCAAGACATGGAAAGACGCGGAGCGAGATAAACCGGGTGCCTAAGATTCGTCATCGATATCGTGACTCCAAGACAGCCATCACCCTCAGCGGATTGATCCTGGTTGTCCTGTTGGGTGTGATTGATTACGCCACGGGACCGGTCATCTCTTTTTCCATCTTCTATGTGTTGCCGATTTCCCTGCTCACCTGGTTTGCCGGCGAGCGCGTTGGCATGATTGCGGCCGTCATGAGTGCCATTGCCTGGCTGTTCGCAGACCTGGCAACACAAGCGACTTACACCCACCCGCTTGTTCCATTTTGGAACGCATTGGTGAGGTTTCTGGTCTTTGCGGTGATCGTCTATCTCGAATCGGCCCTGAAGCGTCTGAATCAGGATTTGGAGGGCAAGGTGGCAGACCGTACGGCCCTCTTGACCGCCGAGGTCGCCGAACGCATGCGCGTCGAGGAGAGGCTCCAGCAATCGGCGCGCCGGTTGGCGATCCTGCATGATATCGACCGGGCTATTTTGGCCGCCCAGTCACTTGAGACGATTGCAGTCACCACCCTATTTCACATCAGGAATTCCCAGTTTTGTGACCAGGCGAGTATGTTGTTGTTCGACTATGACGCACAGAAGGCAACTATGTATACCAGTAATGGTGACGAATCTGCGAGCATGGCCAGACAGCGCTCTTTCCCGATCGACGCCGAGGTCAACAGCCTGCTGGAATCGCTTCATTGTGACGCTGTTCAATTACTAGACGACACGTTGGACAGGTCACTGCCACCATCAGTGTCCCACATTCTGCAGGTTCAGGGCTACCGTTCTGTGCTGGTCGTGCCAATCTGCGCACATGATGAGCTGATTGGCAGTCTCACTCTCGTGGCCGGGCGCCCGCATGCCTTTTCTCCCGAACATGTGGAGATGGGACGCGAGCTGGTGAACCAGCTGGGGATTGCGTTCACCCAGGCCACCATAATCGATCAGCTGCGGGCCAGCCAGGAAAATCTGCAGACGCTCTCCAAACGGCTGCTCAGCATTCAAGAAGCTGAACGCCGCAAAATCGCCCGCGAGCTGCACGATGAGGTCGGTCAGGCATTGACGGGTATTGGCTTGATGCTGGATGCGGCGGCTCATGCCGACACCAACGAAACCAGCGCGCAGCTGGAGTACGCCCGGACCCTCGTAATCGACCTGATGGACCGGGTCAGCCGGCTCTCGCTGGAGCTGCGTCCCACCCTCCTGGACGATTTAGGGCTCATCCCCACGCTGGTCTGGCACACCAACCGCTATTCGTCGCAAACCAATATTCAGGTCAATCTCAAACACAGTGGTTTGGAGAATCGTCGTTTTATCCCCGAAATCGAAACCGCGGCCTACCGGATTGTGCAAGAAGCCCTGACCAATGTTGCGCGCTACGCCCAGGTCAATCAAGCAAGTGTGACCCTTTGGTGTGATCAGAATGTACTGGGTATCCAGGTCGAAGACGAAGGCGCCGGCTTCGATCCGGAGAGCGCCCTGGCAGCCGGCTGCAGCGGTGGTTTGATCGGTATGCAGGAACGCGCGCTGCTGCTCAACGGCACACTGACCATCGAATCGGCATCGGGCCAGGGTACGCGCGTGCTGGCGGAGATTCCCGTTGACGAGCTGGCCGTCCAGGAAAGGGGCTGACGTGATCACGATCGTATTGGCCGATGACCATCACGTTGTCCGGCAAGGGTTTCGATCCCTGCTGCAGGCCGAGCCTGATTTCCAAATCCTGGGTGAGGCCGCCACTGGCATCGAAGCCCTCGACCTGGTGGGGCGCGTGCGACCAGACGTCGTCGTCCTGGACATCATGATGCCGGAGCTCAACGGGATCGAGGTTGCGCGCCGGGTCAAAAAACAATGGTCCAAGACCGTGATCGTGATTCTATCCATGCACGAGAATGAGGCCTATGTGCTCGAAGCGCTGCGGGCTGGTGTCTCGGCTTACGTGTTAAAAAAGTCCACGGCCCACGAACTGGTGTACGCCATACGCCAAGGGGTTGCTGGCCATATTTTTCTCAGCCCGCCGCTCAGCGAACACGCCATCCAGGCCTACCTGGAAAAGGCACGCGGCACCACGCTGGATCTGTTCGAGACCCTCACGGCGCGCGAGCGCGAAGTGCTGAACCTGGCAGCCGAAGGGCTGAACCACACCGAAATTGGCGCCCGCCTGTCCATCAGTCCGCGCACCGTCGAAATGCACCACGGTAACCTCATGCGTAAGCTGCACCTACGCACCCAGACCGACCTGATTCGTTTTGCCTTACAGCGGGGAATACTGCCGCTGGAAGACTGAATCGTGTGCCGGCGGTGTCCTTACCCTCACAACGGGTCTCCACCGGGGCGAAAATACAGGGCACCCGCACCCAAAATACCGTGGGTGCCCGTATAGACTCACCTGCGCGCTTTCCTTATACTTTTCTTGTGATTTCTTTCATACCAAACGTCTTCGC
>JAYRNS010000929.1:0-1881 GCA_041912075.1 Anaerolineae bacterium | reverse complement strand
TTCTGTTTGCCATCGTTTTCTACTGGACGCCGCCCCACACCTGGGCACTGACCCTGCTGGTCTACAAAGACTACGCCCAGGCACGGATTCCGATGTGGCCGGTCGCCCGCGGCGAGGCCGACACACGCAGCAAGATTCTGCTCTATACCCTGTTGATGCTGGCCATCACAATCATTCCGGCCGGCCTGCGCCTCCTGGGTCCGGTCTACCTGGTCGCGGCGCTGGTGCTCGGTGGCATCTTTCTGCTGTTGGCCTGGCGTCTGTATCGAGGCGCCAGCAAGGCCCAGGCCATGTCGCTGTATAAGTATTCAACTCTGTACCTGGCACTGTTGTTTGTCTTCATGGTAGTCGACCAGGTGGTCATGACATAAGGACCCGTGCCCCGTGCGCCGGGCCATTTTGTTGGATTCGGGTGCTTTGTGAACCTACACACCTTGACGAGGTGGTGGCGCAGCCCGCTTTGGCTGCTGGTCATCGTTTTTGCGTTGGCTGCCTGTGGTCCTGCTGCCGCAACGGGGACACCAGCCGCTGAGCTGCCGGTGTTGTGGCCGGCACCATCGTTCCGGCTCACCGATCAAGATGGTCAGCCGGCCGATGCCTCGGCCCTGGCCGGCAAAGTGTGGCTCGCCAATTTCATCTTCACTAACTGCCCCGACGTCTGTCCGACCGATTTGATTCCCAAGATGCAGCAGGTTCAAAAGGCGGTGATGGCTGATCCGGCACTGAGGGAGAACGTGCGCCTGATCTCGATCAGCGTCGACCCGCCGCGCGACACACCGGAAGTGCTGCACCACTATGCTGAGCTCGTGGGTGCGGAGCCCACGTTGTGGCGCTTCGTGGTGGGTACACCGGATGAGACGATTGAACTGATGCAGCAGGGATTCAAAGTGGGTGCCGCGCTGCGCGAGGTGCCGCAGAATACCCCTGAGTCGGGTCACATGCATCAAATGGATGGTTACACGGTCAACCATACGACGCGTTTTGTCCTGGTGGACCGTGACGGCAATGTACGTGCCACGCCTCTATCGAGCGATGCCAGCGCCGAACAACTGGTTGCCGGGCTCAAACAGCTGGTCAACGAACCGTGACAGCCCATCGTGATCCCTTACGTGGTCTATGTCTTGGCGACGCCGGCGTGGCCGCCGTACTCGTGTTGATTGTGTTAAGCCAGGCCCTGGCTGCCTGCGGTCCGCCGGCGACCCCAACCAACGATTTGGTTCTCACGCTGCACGTCGAACCGGCAACCCTGCAGGTCGGCCAGGCTAACCTGGTGGTCACAGTCACCGACAAGGATGGCAAACCGGTCGACGATGCGCGTGTCGAGGTAGAGGGTAACATGACCCACCCGGGCATGGCTCCGGTGACGGCGCAAGTCGAGGGCGGAACCAACGGCACTTACCGGCTACCCTTCACCTGGTCGATGGGCGGCGATTGGGTGATCTCGGTCACCGCCCGCCTGCCGGATGGCCGCCAGGGCCAGGCCGATTTTCCATTCTCAGTGGACGGCGGCTGACATGCCGCCTGTCCCCGTACCACCGGCGGTTGCACAGCCCACACCGCCTACACATCGCCCCGTGGACCTGCTGACGTGGCCGGTAGTGGGCCGATTCCTGCGCTGGCGTCACAGCCGCAGCGTCGTGCAGACAGGCGTATTGGCGGTCGCGCTGGTCATGCTGTGGGATGGCTTCTGGGGACCGCAGCTGGCACCCAAGAACGTGGCGGCCGTTACCGGCTGGATCCACTACCGTGGGTTTTTGGTGCTGGCGCTGCTGGTGGTGGGTAACCTGTTTTGTTTTGCCTGTCCCTTTATGC
The DNA here is from genome assembly GCA_041912075.1 of Anaerolineae bacterium. Classification (GTDB taxonomy): domain Bacteria; phylum Chloroflexota; class Anaerolineae; order SSC4; family Amarolineaceae; genus SSC4. The sequence continues at coordinate 69 of JAYRNS010000929.1, read as the reverse complement.
TGCCGCGCCGTCTGGGGAAGTGGCTGCAGACGCACGTGCTGCACGGGCCGCGTCCTATACCCCGTTTCC
>JAYRNS010000928.1:0-1660 GCA_041912075.1 Anaerolineae bacterium | reverse complement strand
GTACTGCGGTTGGGTCAGATGGATGACCTGTGTAACCGTGGTCGAGTCCAAAAACGGTGAGAACAGACCGTTGTCCGGTCCCACAAAGGTAGCCGTGGTCGTCTGCACGGCCAGGGGTCGCCGCACACTGCCCACACCTGGGTCCACCACGGCGACGTGGATGGTCCCGGCCGGGAAATAGGGCACGGCCTGCTGCAGCACGTAGGCTGCCTGTGCGATTTCTTGCGCGGCAACCCCATGCGTGATGTCGACGATGGTCACGTGCGGTGCAATACTCAGGATCACGCCCCTGAGCGCACCCGCATAACCATCTGCGTAGCCAAAATCTGTTGTGAGCGTAATGATGGTTGGTGCCATTTAATAATCCACTTCATTGTGCATTATCTGATCCGATGGATCTGATCAAGGCCCATGATCGGTGAAGATGCCTTTGGGGCACCCGTTGTTAGCCCGAGGATCCAGCCCGACGAATGCCGTCCCGCCGGCGCACACGGAGCTCGGTTGGGTCCACCACGCGCGTGGCCGTCACCTGACGCGGCCGCCGGTGGACGATACGTGCCTGCCAGGCCGAAATGAGGGCCACGGCGGTGAAGGCCAGTGCATAGAGCGCAAAGTACGGTGCCACACCCAGCTGGTGCCGGTATGTGGCCAAGGCGGCGGCCAGCAAACCGTAGAGACCCAGCAGCACTTCGCCAAGGATCGACCAGTCGATACCCAAAGCATACGGGCTGGACGACCAGGCATCGGCGGGCGCCTGGACGTGAAATTTGGGTGTCCGCCGGAAGGTGCCACCCTTGCCCCACCAACCTTCGATCACCGCCCGCGTGCAGTTGAGCGTGAACCCCAGGCCAATCAGCATCAACAGCGGATAGGCCGTCATCCGGCGCAGCCAGTGCCGGGGCTGGCGACCGTGCAGCACGAACTGGCTCAGGGTCAGCAGGAACGGGGGGCCGAGGCTGGATAGGATCAAATATGCCACCGGCAGACGGCGCAGGTCACCCCACCACAGCATCGGGATCGACAGCAACACGACCAGCAGCATCAACGGGTGCACCAGGTAACCACTGAGGTGCAGCAGGCCACACAAGCGCGCCGGCAGAGAGCGCTGGCTGCGCAGCACGGCCCACCAGTGTTTGCGCAGGCACTGGGTCGAGCCTTTGGCCCAGCGGTATTGCTGTCGTTTGTAGGCTTCCAGCTGCGGCGGTATCTCGGCTGGCACGGCAATTTCGCCACAGTAGCGCGCCGCCCAGCCCGCCAGCTGGGCGCGGTAGCTGAGGTCCATGTCCTCACACAGCGTGTCGGCCTGCCAGCCGCCGCTGCTTTCGATGCACGCTTTGCGCCAGATGCCGGCGGTGCCGTTGAAACCGATGAAGGCACCCAGGTGCTGGCGAGCCGGCTGTTCGACAACAAAGTGGCCATCCAGCGCCATGGCCTGAGCGCGCGTCAGCGTTGAATAGTCGGCGTTGAGGTGATCCCAACGGGTCTGCAAGAAGCCCACCTGCGGATCGGCCATCAAGTGCGGCACGGCGCGGCGTAGGAAGTCGGCGGGGGGCACAAAGTCAGCGTCGAAGATCGCGATCAAGTCACGTGCATCGGGCAATGCAGCCGCCAGGGCACCGGCTTTGTAGCCGGTGCGTTCCTGACGATGGCGATGCTCGAT
>JAYRNS010000927.1:0-2233 GCA_041912075.1 Anaerolineae bacterium | reverse complement strand
CATTGCGAACATGAACAGGTTGTTTGAGCCACTCGGGACCGTGTTCGTCCCGGTGTACGGCCACCAGCCATTCATCATTCCACCGCCCATCATGCCGCCGCCCATGCCGTATTGCCCGTACTGAAAACAGCCCATCGTCGTGGTCCAGCTGCGCATCGCGTCGGCGTCCAGCAGCGCGCCGTGGCCCTGGTAGGTGCCATTCAGTACGCCGCAGGATGTGACCGTGGCACTGATCTGGTACAGGTTATGCGTCGGGTCCGGGACCGTGACGGTGCCGTTCATGACACAGCCACGGGAGTCGTTGGCGGTGAGCTGGCCGCTTGCGGTAATGCTCATGGTCATCGTGTAGCCGACGGACGTCGTTCGGGTGTAAACGCCCGCCAGTGTCGCGAGCGACGCCGGGCGGCTCCACATCGGGCTCAGAGTGAGGTTGAACGTGCCCGTGTCGCCGGCGCCGGTGTACTGGCCCGCCCACGCACCGTTCGCGTAGTTGAACATCATCGACGACATGCCATAGTTGCTGCCGTTGGGGAAGTGACTGCCGGGATACATGTAACTGGCCATCGTGGTGCTGAACTGCGTGCCGGTCGTGGGCATTTGTCCGCTCCAGACACGGCCGTCCGTCGTCATCCAGACGCTCATGCCGGACGCATTCGTCAGACCGACCATATTTGACTGAGGGCCCGTCCCCGATGTGACGGTGCCCTGCCACACGCCGGGCGTCGTCTTCGTCGAGCCGGTCGTACCGCCAGTTTTGCCGGTATTGCCGGACGTGGGGCTCGAACTACCGCCGCCGCCACCGCAGGCGGTGAGTGTCAGGACTGCAACGGCGGCAATGCTCGCCGCCAGCAAGGAATTGAAACGCGTCATGATTGATCTCCCAAGAACCGGACCGAAAGACCGGAGCACCGCCAGGTGCTCCAGGCTAGAACGCGAGCAGATGCGTCCTCAGTTCGGCGGTCGCAGGAAATCGAAGAGTGGCGGGTCGAAGTTCGGCTCCGCCAGAGCGCTGATGTCGGCGGCGGGTGGAGAAGGATTCAGCATCACCAACGGGCTGGCGCCCATGGCCGGCGTGTGTGCACACCCGCACCTGCATACGACGTGCGTACTGGCATGGTGTTGACCGGCGCCGTTGGAACCGTGGTGTGCGGCGTCGGCGGGCAAGTGCCGATGGCCGCCCGAGCCCATTGCCCTGTCGGTCGCCGCATGCACAGGCCAATCTCCCGCGCACCCGGTCGCGTCCATCGACAAGGGTGCTGCCTCGGCAAAGGCTCCCACCAGCAGCTGTATCGCGACGAGCGCCGAGACAAGAAACATCGATGCCGGCCGGCGAATCATGCGGCGCACCCTAGCACGTGGCGCCGCGTAGACCATCGGGAATTACTCCTAGTTTGCGGGCCTTGCATCGTGTGGTTGGACTGCCACCGAACGAAGATCGTTCCCTTGCATGCATGGCCGTCACACGGATAAATACGTATGCACCGCCGCCAAGGATCGCGCCGCTGAGTTGGTTTGGCAGACAACGGTGTCAGGACCGGTTGAAACGATCGGGCGGCCAGCCAGGGAAGCTGGCGAGAACACCGGGAGGTGGAGACGCTGCTTCGCAGCTCGCGCGGCTACTGGCTGCGTTTCAGCGTTGGTTCTCCAAGGAAGGGGATCCGTTGAAGTCGAGGCGGATCCTGAACCACGCCGGGCGGCTCGCGAACTTGAGGTAGCCACTCAAGTCGGGCAGCTGTTCGATCTCGGCCGGAAGAACGGCTGCCTCGGTGACGTGCTGTTCGCCGCGGCTCACGCTGTGGTGCGGGTCGGCGAAGAAGCCGCTGCGGCGGGTCTTCGAGATCGTCGGGCGGATCACTTCGCGCTCGCCAATCAGTTTCGAGGCGAAACGGGCGGTGCCACCGTTCTCGCTGGCGGAGCATCTCAGGATCAGCGAGTTGCTGCAGTTCTCGACGATGGTCTGCGCCTCACCGTGGCCGTAGGTGGAAGACACCTGCGCGATCGACTGGAATCCCAGTACGCAGCGACCGCCGAACTTGCGCAGCCGCGCGAGCGCGTCCTTGAGACCGTCGATGGGCCCGAGTGCATCGAGCTCATCCACCACGAACCAGAGGCGCTGGTCGCCCTCCTCCCCCGCCGGCCCCGGCATCATCGTCTGGAAGATCGTGAGGCGCAGCCAGGCGGAGATCACCGATCGCAGTGCCGCGATCTGGTCGGCCTGGTAGGGCAGGAACAT
>JAYRNS010000926.1:0-3939 GCA_041912075.1 Anaerolineae bacterium | reverse complement strand
CTCACCGATGGCCGAGGGGGTATTTGGCCACCTCGTCGCCCAGGCCGGTCTGTCCGAACAAATCAGCGTCGATTCCGCCGGCACTGGCTCCTGGCACGTAGGCGAACCACCCCATCCCGGCACACGCCAGGTCCTCCACCAGCACGGTATCGCCCTCGACAGCACGGCCCGCCAGGTCGACCAGGCTGACCTGCGCACGGCCGATTACATCATCGCGATGGATGGCGAGAATGTACGTGACCTGCGGCGCCTGGACCGGCAGGGGCTGCTCGACGGCAAGCTGCGCCGGCTGCTCGATTTTGCACCGCCCGGTGGGCCGCGTGACGTGCCCGATCCGTATTACGACAACAATTTCGACACCGTCTACCGTCTGGTCGAAGCCGGATCGCAGGGATTGCTGGGTCACATCCGCCGCGAGCATGGCCTGTAACACCTGCTCAACCACTTGAACCTGTTTGGCGAAGGTTACGGCGCCCAAGTGGACGCCGTGCTGCAGCGTTATGCCGGCTGACGGAGGCAATACCGTATGACCACTCACCCACGACTTGGCATCATCACCGATGGCGCATTCAACGCCGCCTTGACCGCGCGTCTCGATGCCGACGTTTCCACGGAAGACCTGAACATCGGCAGCTTCGTGATTGTCGAAGGTTCGGGTTATCTCTTTTTCTGCACGATCAGCGATCTGCAGCTGCGTGTCACCGATCCGCGACTGCCGGCAGCACCTCCCGGCGATGTGGCGCCCTTTATCCGTGACGCCCTGGTGGGCACGACGACCTACGCCGTGGTACAGGTCAAACCGATGCTGATGATCGCCCGTCCCGCGGACGATCCGCTGGCTTTCATCGATCCCACCGTGCGCCCCGAACCGGTGCGCACGATTCCGATGCACTTTGCCCTGTTACGTCACGCCGACGAGAGTGATTTCGAGCTGGTGTTTGGTCAAGAGGGTGGCAAGAACTTTGCGATGGGCACACCCCTCGTGGGCGCTGATATTCCGATCAGCCTGGACCTGGAGCGGCTGCTGGAACGGTCCAACGGTGTGTTTGGGCAGTCGGGCACCGGCAAGTCATTCCTGGTCCGCCTGTTGCTCAGCGGTGTGATCCAGCGTAAGGTGGGTGTCAACCTGATCTTCGACATGCACGACGAGTACGCCTTCGGCAAAGAGTCCGAGGACAAGGTGTGGGTCAAGGGGCTCAAGGAGCTGTTCGGCAGCCGGGTACAGGTATGGTCGTTGGACGAAGCGGCCAGCCGGCGGCCGGGACGCCGCGCCGATGCCGTGTTGAAAATTGGCCTCAACCAGATCGAGGCCGACGACGTGCTCCTGCTGGCCGACGAGCTCGACCTGGGCAACACCGCCGAAACAACCGTGGCCCTGCTCGAGCGTTCGTTTCGCCAGGATTGGCTGATACGCGTGCTGGCGATGGAACCGGCGGAACTCGAAGCATGGAGCAAAGAGGCCAACGCCAGCTACATGGCGGTGAGTGCCTTCCAACGCAAACTGCGGCGCATCGAGCAGCGGCCGTACATCGTGCCACAGGCCGGGTTGGATGCGATCGACGAGATCGTGACCCTGCTCGATCGCGGCGTGCACGTCATTCTGCACTTTGGCAGCCGGTCGGCGGCGATCGACCACATGCTGGTGGCCAACATCGTCACCCGACGGGTGCGCGAGCTGTACGTGCAGAAGGTCGAGAAGTACGAGGAGACACGCCAGACGGGCGATCAACCGCGACCGCTCATGATTACGTTGGAAGAGGCGCACAAATTCCTCAATCCCAGCGCTGCGCGCCAAACCATTTTCGGCATCATTGCGCGCGAGCTGCGCAAGTACCGGGTTACGCTGATGGTCGTCGACCAGCGGCCCAGCGGTATCGACAGCGAGGTCCTCTCGCAGCTGGGCACGCGCGTCACCGGCAAACTCGCCGAGGAGCGTGACATCGACGCAGTGCTGACCGGCGTCGCCAACCGGACCGCCGTCAAGGCCATGCTCGACAGCCTGGACACCAAACAGCAGATTCTCATGCTCGGCCACGCCGTACCGATGCCGATCGTGCTGCGCACGCGGCGCTACGACGAAGCCTTCTACCAGGCCGTCACCAGCGACAAATCCCCCGGCACCGCCACCCCGCGCAGCCTCAGCCAGGACCTCGCCGACCTCTTCGGAGACTGACACTCTGGCGTGCGGCAGCCACGCTGCCGTCTCTGTGGTTCTGGCGTGCGGCAGCGTGGCTGCCGCCTTCCTCTCCTGCACCCAAACCTCCGCAGTCGCCGGGACGTCGCAAGTTTTCTCTCACACGCGAAATTTCCCCGCGAAAATTCGTTAACTCCCATAACAGCACCTGCGCAGGCGCACATATCCTTTATCCGGCGTGCCCACGCGGCACCCCGGCGGTGCGAACGCGCCAACCGTCGCACCAGACAGCTTGATCAAGGAGATTGACATGGCGAATTGGAATCGGGTCCAGCTCATTGGACGGCTGGGACATGACCCGGAAGTGCGCTATACCCCAAAGGGAACGCCAGTAACCAGGTTCTACATGGCGGTCAGCCGCGCCTGGAAGAGCCAGGAGGGTGAGCGCAAGGAAGAGACCGACTGGTTCAACGTCGAAGCCTGGGATCGCCTGGGGGAGGTCTGCCAGGAGTACCTGCACAAGGGCAGTCAGGTGTTCATCGAAGGCGAGATACGCATCGACCAGTGGGAGAACGACAAGGGCGAGCGGCAGAGCCGGCCGAAGATTTTCTTGCGCAGCATGCAGATGCTGGACGGCCGGCGTAACGGCGGCGAACCGCCGGTGGTAGAGATCGAGGAGGAGGAAGAGCCGGTGTTGGGTTAGTACGGCGCATGGGGTTCACCGCGAATCAACGCAAATGGGTGCCTATCATTCGGTAGGGTGATAGATGTCGTGTGAGTAGTCGTGACCATGCGGTGTGGCGCAATCGTGTGCGCTGCGTGGTTGGCTAACATCTCATTGAATCAGTGCTACTGCCAGACACCCGACCCCAAAATGGTGCAGCGTTGCGTTGGTTCGCGGTTGATCGAGATGGATGATACGTCACCGCTTACGATCATTTAACGCTTGACGTTTAACGCATTACGTTATACAATCAACAGTGATTCGCACTTTCCACGACGCAGACACTGAGAAGATATTTCACCGCCAGCGTTCGCGCACGCTGCCAATCCAAATGCAGGCAGTGGCTTTGCGCAAGCTGCGTATGTTGCACCGTTCACAGTCGCTGCAGGACCTGCGGGCCCCGCCGGGGAATCGGCTGGAGAAGCTGGTGGGTGATCGAGCTGGTCAATACAGCATTCGTATCAACAATCAATGGCGAATCTGTTTTGACTGGCGAGACGGCGACGCGTACAACGTGGAGATTGTAGACTATCACTGAGGTCAAACCCATGACACTCGACAAGCTGGCGCCTGTCCATCCCGGTGACGTGCTGCGCGAAGAATTCCTGGTTCCCCTGGGACTGAGCCAGAACCGCCTGGCGCTGGACATCCGCGTCCCCGCCCGGCGTATCAACGAAATCGTCCACGGGAAACGCCGCATTACCCCCGACACCGCGCTGCGCCTGGCGCGCTATTTCAACAACTCACCGCAGTTCTGGCTGGGTCTGCAGATGGACTACGACCTGGAAGTCGCCCAGGATGAGCTGGCCGAGCAAATTGCACGCGACGTGCGAGTATGTTTGCGGCTATGTAACTGACGCGCTGTCGAAGTGGTGTGGAATCCTCATAACCCGTATTCCCGTTAGTCACCTGCCCCTCCCCCATTTCAGCTCAGGTTGGACAGAGGGCAACCTCCCCATCCGCAGGAAGTAGGATGTTTGTCCCGATTGTATGTATGCCCCTAGCGCCATACGCACAGAAGTGCCTACGATCACCGGTCAGGAATTGCAACCCGGAAACCGACAGTGAGGTCTGGGTACCG
>JAYRNS010000925.1:0-2895 GCA_041912075.1 Anaerolineae bacterium | reverse complement strand
GGGGCAACGGAAGAATCGCACACCAGCAAGGTCGGTGCTTACGTGCTCAAACCGTACCTGCGGGCCGCGGCGACCGACCTGAATCTCACCATCGCCCTGGCGTTGATCGCCGTCATTCTCGTGCAGATCGAAGGTGTGCGGGCATTAGGCGGGACCTACTTCCGTAAGTTCTTCCTACCGAAGATACCAGGCCTGGGCGGTCTGATGGGGATCCTGATCGGTGGGTTCGTCGGGATCCTGGAGCTGATCTCCGAGTTCGCCAAGATCATCAGTTTCTCCTTCCGTCTTTTTGGCAATATCTTCGCCGGTCAAATCCTGTTGTTCGTCATGCCCTTCCTGGTCACCTTCCTGTTGGTGGTGCCGTTCCTGGGTCTGGAGCTCTTTGTCGGCTTTATGCAGGCGTTCGTGTTCGCCATTTTGACGCTGATCTTCCTCGCGTCGGCGGTGGTCAGCCACGAGGGTCACGATGAACACGGGCATGCAGCAGCCGAAGCTGGACATTGATCCCGGCGTGTTGGGCATCGAGCATTGACACAACTATTTCATGTCAACCATCACATTTCACTCGAGGAGGACTTAAGAACTATGAATGCAGTACTGGCTGCGGGTCTGGCCATCGGCTTGGGCGCCATCGGGCCTGGCATCGGTGTCGGTTTGCTGGTCATGGGTGCACTGCAAGCCATGGGTCGCAACCCCGAGGCTGCTGGTGAAATCCGTACAAATATGATTCTTGGTATCGTGTTCGCAGAAGCCATCGCCATTTATGCGCTGGTGATTGCCCTCCTGCTGCTGTTTGTTGGTGCGCCGGGTCTGGTACCTTTCGCCTAATCATGGTGCCACCGCGGATCAACCACGGAGGAACAATCCCTGGACGGCCGGCACTGCCGGCGGTACACGAAAACATGGAGAATTTGAGGAGGTGCCAGCTTGGAAAACCTAGCACAACTTGGCATTAATGGCAACTTCCTGATCGCACAGATCGTCAACTTTATCGTTCTGTTTTTGCTTCTACGCGCGTTTGCCTACAAGCCGTTGCTCAACATGCTGGAGCAGCGACGCCTGCGGATTGAAGAGGGCATGAAGGCGGCCGATCAGGTACGCCAACAGGCCGAAGCAGAACGTGCCGAGCTGATGAAGCAGATGGATCAGGAACGGCGCGCGGCACAGGCACGCGTGGCCTCGGTGGCCAGCGAATCCGAGAAAATCCGCGAAAGTATCCTCGCTTCTGCCCAGGCCGAGGCCGAAGAAATCAAAACCAAGTCACGCGCCGAAGCCGCGGCCGAACGCGAGCAGATGCTGCGCGACATGCAGCGCCAGATCGCGGACCTGTCCGTACTCGCCGCCGAACGCATCCTGGGTCACGAACTGTCCAATCCCACCGAGCAGCGGCGGATGGTGAACGACTTCATCGCGGGTGAACTCAAGTGAACGCGGAAAAGAGCGCACGCGATTATGCCGGCGGCTTTGTCGCTGCCGCCCTGGAGAACTGGACCACTCAATTGAGCGCGGTCGCCGATGCGCTCGACCGGGGTACGATCTTGCAGGAGCTGAGTGATGCGCGGCGGGATTTTGTGGCCCGGCGGAAAATCCTGGCCAGTCTCTTGCCAGCCAACCTGGACAAGCTGGAAACAGACCTGCTGTCAGTCCTGCTGGCCAATGGTGACCTGGGAAAACTGCGCGAGATCGTGCTGGAACTCAAGGTGCAGCTGGAGCACGGCGCGCAAGGTCCGCAGGTCGCCGAAATCAAGAGTGCGCAACCGCTGGCAGAGAGCGAACGCCAGGCGCTCCGGGAGAAACTCACGGCCGACTTTGGTGAAGAACTGGAGTTCGAGTTCCAGGTCGATCCAGCCATCATCGGTGGCCTGGTCGTTCGCGTGGGTGACAAACTCATCGACACGAGCATCGCCACGCGGCTGAACCGCATGCGCGATCAATTGGCCAGTGTCGTCCGGTAGGTCCAGAGGGACATCAGCATGTCACCGGTCGTGAAGACCATCCCACAAGAGGAGAGATTCAATGGCAGGAACCAGTACCTCTCAGGCTGAGAGTATTGCGCAACTGATCAAACAGCAAATTCTGTCCTTCGAGGTCCCCACCCAAATGGTGGACGTTGGCACCGTCACCCAGGTGGGTGATGGGATCGCGCGCATCCGGGGTCTGTCGAACGCCATGGCCAGCGAACTGGTGGAATTCTCCAACGGCACGATGGGCATCGTCTTCAACCTGGAAGCCGACAGCGTCGGTGTCATCATCATGGGTGAGTACACCGGCATCGAAGAGGGTGACCTGGTACGTTCGACCGGGCGGATCGTCTCGGTACCCGTGGGCGATGCCCTGGTGGGCCGCGTGGTAAATGCACTCGGCGAGCCGATCGATGGCAAAGGCCCGATCAGCACCAGCCGCACACGCCCGATCGAACGAATTGCACCCAACGTCGTGACCCGTAAGTCGGTCGATACGCCGGTCCAAACCGGCATCAAAGCGATCGACGCCCTGATTCCGATTGGTCGCGGACAGCGTGAGCTGATCATCGGTGACCGCCAGACCGGCAAAACGGCGATCGCCATCGATACGATCATCAACCAGAAGGGCAAAGACCTGATCTGTATCTACGTCGCGATCGGCCAGAAACGTGCCCAGGTCGTGCAGCTCGTGTCGTTGCTGGAAAAGTACGGCGCAATGGACCATACGATCGTCGTGTCGGCCTCGGCTTCTGACCCGGCGGCTTTGCAGTATATCGCGCCCTACGCCGGCTGTTCGATGGGCGAAGAGTTCATGGAGAGTGGCCGCGATGCCTTGATCGTGTACGACGACCTGAGCAAACATGCCCAGGCCTACCGCCAGGTGTCGCTGCTGATGCGGCGCCCGCCCGGCCGTGAGGCGTATCCGGGCGAT
>JAYRNS010000924.1:0-3761 GCA_041912075.1 Anaerolineae bacterium | reverse complement strand
TGCAGGATGTGCTGCTCCTCGGCGCGCTTCCACAGGGCGAAGTCGGCCGGGTTGCGTTTTTCGGGGTTGACGGCGACGCGCGCACCCTCTTCCTGGTCTTCGACGCGCCGGCCAGACAATTTCCCATAGTCAGGGTCACTGTCCACGCTGAAATAGACCGAACCGTTGACCGCGTAGGCATGCCCGGCAGCCAATAACTGCTCGATCTGCTCGATCTGTTCGGGGATATGCCCGCTGGCGCGCGGTGAAATGTTGGGGCGCAGCACGTTGAGCGCATCCATGTCTTCGAAATAACGGTACGTATAGCGCTCGACCAGTTCCATGGGGTGCACCCGGTCCAGCCGCGCTTTGCGCACGATTTTGTCCTCGCCCTCGTCGGCATCGTCGGTCAGGTGGCCGACATCGGTGATGTTCTGGACGTAACGCACTATGTAACCCAGGTAACGCAAGTAACGCACGACCACGTCGAAGCTGACGTAGCTTTTGGCGTGACCAATGTGGGCATCCCCGTAGACGGTTGGACCGCAGACGTAAATGCCGACGTGGTTCTCGTGCAGAGGCACGAACACCTCTTTTTGGCGAGTAAGCGAGTTGTAAATCGTAAGCGTCATCGTCTGTTCATTCCATCGTTGAGCTGCGAATGACACGCAACGCAGCACGTTATTTTTTCCGATGCCTGGTGGGTGACTCTCGTACTCGTACTCCTACTCGTACTCGTGATCGTACTCGTACTACCGGGTTACTTGGCTTGAGCATAGCCATCGAATACGCTCGACCCATGGCCGCAGTCATGGCAAGTGACCCACTGCTACTCAGATCGGCGGCAACGATCGAGTACGAGTACGAGTAGGAGTACGAGTAGGACGGTACGCGTACTCCTACTCGTACCACCGGGTCACTTGGCTTGAGCATAGCCATCGAATACGCTCGATCAATGGCTACAGTCAAGCCAAGTGACCCACTAGTTGGAATTGTACGGCTGGGCAAAGAGCATGCGGCCGGCGTTGGTCTGCAGGACTTTGGTGACGATGACGTCCTGGGTTGTGTTGATGAAACGATGCCCGTTTTCCACCACGACCATCGTGCCGTCGTCCAGGTAACCCACCCCCTGACCCACTTCCTTACCGTCCTGGATGATGCGGATACGCATCGTTTCGCCGGGCAGGACCACCGATTTGACCGCGTTGGCCAGTCCATTGATGTTGAGCACCGCCACGCCCTGCAACCCAGCGACCTGGCTCAGGTTGAAGTCATTGGTGATGATGGGACAGTTGAGCTGTTTGGCGAGCTGCACGAGCTTCTCGTCGACCTGGCGGACCGACTCGACATCCAGGTCGCTGATGATCACCGGTACCGGTGATTCACGCTGCATCTTGTTGAGCATGTCCAGCCCGCGGCGGCCACGGTTGCGGCGCAGGGCATCCGCTGAGTCGGCAATGTGCTGCAGCTCGTTGAGCACGAAGCGCGGCACCATCATCGGGCTGCGCACGAACCCGGTCTGGCAGATATCGGCGATACGGCCGTCGATGATGACACTCGTATCGAGCAATAAGGGGACGACCTCCGCTTCGCGGGGCGGTGTCGTCATCCACCGTGACCCCAGGAGGGCAAAGATGTCCTTTTGGCGCAGGACCATCACCAGCGTCCCCAGGTAGCCAAAGACGATGGCCCCAATGGCTGGCAGAACACGCCCGAATGGAGAGGGAAGAAAGGACAGTGGCCACGCCAGCAGGGCGGCAATGACCAGCCCCAAGGCGAGCCCGATCGACCCGGCTACGATCTGTTGGGCCGGCAGCTGGCGCACCGTGCGGCGTGCCCAGCGTGCCGGCTTGGTAGTGATCCATGGCGCAACGATGGCCCCCAGTACAGCGCCCCCCAGTGTCAGAGGCAGAAGCCAGCGCAGCGAATCAAAGGTGAGCTGGGTGGTTCCGGTGAGCTCGGTACCGATTTCCCAGCCAATGATACCGAAGACGACGGCGCCAAAGAAACGAAACAATAAGTCCACGTTCATGATGATCTCCGACTCGTCCTATCCCACGACCGGTGGACACCGGCGCCCGTGCCAAACCAGCCGCGGGCCGGACGAGTGTCAATGAAAGAAAATGAATGAAAAACGAAACCGAAATAAAGCCAGCCATAGAGCCTCAAAAAATGACAGAAGAAACCGATTCGACCTGCGCCAGATGTGGAACGCATCATCGAGCCCCACGAAAAGGTGAATCTTGCTTCAATGATACACGAATTTGTGATTTCTGGCAAAGGGCGTGGGGAGTAGGGAGGGAGTAGGTAGTACGGAGTAGGGAGTAGGAGTACACGGGTCACCTGCTTCTTACTCCCTACTCCGAATTTGACGGGTGATCTGGTCGCGGTATAGTGGTGGTCATGTTTTCCCGGGTTTCTTCTGATTTTGTGGTCGGGCCCAACCGGCTCAGCCAGGCGGTGGCGCGGCGGCGGGCGGCGGGTTTGCCGGTCGTGGATCTGATCAATGGCAACCCGACCCTGCATGGTCTCCAGTATCCGGTTGACGTCTTGCAGCAGGTGGTGCACGTCGCGGCGGCGCAGTCGACGGTCTACCGGCCCGACCCGAAAGGTCAGCTTGCGGCCCGGATGGCGGTGTGTGATTACTACGAGTTGCACGGTGTCCGATTCGATGCCGACCACCTGATCCTCACACCAGGCACCAGCCAGTCGTACTGGTATTTGTTCAAGCTGCTGGCCGATCCCGGGCAGGAAATCCTGGTGCCGCAGCCCTCGTATCCACTGTTCGACTACATTGCCACCCTGTGCCAGGTGACACTGCGGCCCTATCCCCTTGATCCCGCACGTGCCTGGGGAATCGACCTGGACCGCCTGGCTGCGGCCATCACACCGGCGACACGTGCGATCGTCTTGATTTCACCACACAACCCGACCGGCCAGGTTGCCACCGCGCATGAAGTGGCTGCTTTGGCCCAGCTGGCTGCCACCCACGCGCTGCCGATCATCGCCGACGAAGTATTTGGCGAGTTCTTGTTCGACCATGCGCCGCTGGCGCGCCCCGCACAGACGGAAGCACCCCTGGTTTTTACGCTCAACGGATTCTCGAAGCTGCTGGCGCTGCCAGGGCTCAAATTTGGCTGGATTGCGGTGAGCGGGCAGGCCGGTTTGGTGGAAAAAGCGGTCCTGGCCCTGGAGACGATCGCCGACACATTCCTGGCAACGCCCGAGCTGAGCCAGCTGGCCGCGGCGGCCCTGCTGGCTCAGCGTGAGCCATTTCTGACGACGTACCGGCGCACGGTCGCTCGCCGGGCTGCGTTTGCCGGGCAGACCTTAGCCGGCAGTTCGCGCGTTTCGTTCGTTCCGCCCGGTGGCGGGTTCTATCTGGCACTCGACGTCAGCCGCCTCACCAGCAATGACGAACACCTGGCGCTCGATCTCCTGCTGGAAACCGGTATTCTGGCGCACCCAGGGTGGTTCTACGACACGCCGGCACCCCACCTGGTGCTGTCGTTCCTCGCCCAGGAAGAGGTACTGGCCCGCGAGCTCCCCCGCCTGCGGGCCTTCCTGGAAGCGTACTGAACATGCCAGCCAGGGCGGTTGGCATCTGCGGCGATACAAACCGAAACCTGGCGTAAGCCAGGCTTTGTTTGTTTTGTGGTTCATATCTTTGTGGCCACAGTCTCAGTACGCTTCCAGGAAGGCCCGCAGGCGGGGGAGCTCGCGGGCCAGTACCTCTTGTGGGGCGAGGAACGACAGCAGCAGGTGGGGTGCCGGCGTGTCGT
>JAYRNS010000923.1:0-5237 GCA_041912075.1 Anaerolineae bacterium | reverse complement strand
TCACCATACCGCCAGTGGTCGCATCACTGGCGTGTCCGAGAACGACCGGTCCTACCGCCATCCCGACCGCCGCGCCCGCCTCTGCCAACATCCGTCCCACCTCTGCCGCGCGCCGCACACACCCCGCGAGGTGTTCCCCCGGTTGCGACACAAACACTGTCATGGTTGGGCCGTGTGTATCGCCGATCACGGTACGCCGGGCACTGTCGATCTCGCTTACCCCCACCACCCACATCGCGACACCCATGCCGCCTGTCGCCACTTCATTTTCGATTTTGGATTTGCACCCTTCGTCGTCCCCTCAACTTGACGCCTGCGCATAACTCACTACAATTCAGCGGCACTTGACCAAGGAGGTCACACTTATGTCCGACTTTGTGATCGATCCAGCCACCACACTGGGCCCCGTCTATCTCGTCATCAGTGACATGGACAGGGCTCTGCGGTTCTACGTCGACGTTCTGCAGCTCCGGCCGCAGATACGCCAGCCCAACGTTGTGGCCCTGACGGCCGACGGCCATACACCGCTGATTGTCCTTACGGCGCGACCTGCTGCCAAACCGCGACCCCTGCGCACGGCCGGGCTCTACCACGTGGCCCTGCTCGAACCCAGCCGTGCCGACCTGGGCCGGACGCTGCTGCGTCTGGCACAAATGGAGTATCCCCTGCAAGGGTTCGCCGATCACCTGGTCAGCGAGGCCATCTATCTGGCCGATCCGGATGGTAACGGGTTGGAGATCTATCGTGACCGGCCGCGTGACGAGTGGCCAATTCACCAGGGGCAGGTGCGCATGACGACCGATCCGCTGGATGTCGATGGGGTGCTGGAGGCCAGCCGGGAGGATGGTCGTCCGTGGGATGGGATGCCCGATGGCACCCGCGTGGGCCACGTCCATTTACAGGCCTCGGATTTGCGACGCGCCGAGCAGTTCTATGCGGACGCACTCGGTTTTGGTCTGATGCAGCGCTTTGGTCCCAGTGCGCTGTTTGTTTCCGCCGGCGGTTATCACCACCACCTCGGCATGAACACCTGGAACAGCTATGGTGCCCCGCCCACCCCACCCGATGCAGTGGGTCTGCGTCACCTGACGATTCAGCTACCGGACGAAACGGCCCGACAGCGGGTGGTGCAGCGAGTGCAGGAAGCGGGTTACCCCGCCCAGCCGGCTGCCGGTGCGTGGTGGCTGACCGATCCCGCATCCGGCGCCGGCGTCATTCTGGTCGCAGGCCAGGCCTCTGCCGAAGTGGAGGGCCTGGCCGCGGGTGGTTGATCGCGGGGGATCAGGCCGCTGCTGCGGTGACCGCCGGCTCGAGCACGGCCAAAATCTGTTCCGGCTTGGGATAATCACCAATATTCTTGCTGTAATAGGGTAAGAGCACCCGGCCATCCCGGTCGATTACGAACACACCGGGCATCTGGCGCGTATCCCCCATGGGGACACCCACCGTGTGACCACCTTTCACGAGCTCGGCCGAGGCCTTCCAGACACCAGGGCCCGATGTTTCCATCAAACCCGCCCGGCCCAGACCATACGTCTGGTAGGCCGTGCGCGTCGTGTCCGACAGACAGATCACGCCGGGAGCGCGGGGTCCGCAGAACTCGGTGGCCTCGTCCGGCTCACCCATGGTGACGGCGGCGGCCCTGACACCCATCTGCGCTAACTGTGGATGGAGCTCAGCCAACCTGGCGAGCAACAGCCGGCAAAACGGTCAGCCAAAGTGACGTAAAAAAGCGAGCACTACCGGGCCGTCGGCCCATAAACTGCTCAACTGCAGCGGTGCACCGTCCGGACCCAACACAACGGCGTCTGGTGCACGATCGAATGTTTGTAATCGTTTGTCCATGTCAATCCTCGTGTCTAGTGTATCTACATCTCATGCACCAAGATTATACAATCATTATACACTCTTGTCAAACTGGTTAGCTGCCGGCAAAAAGAGAACCGGCAATGGGTGGCCGGTTCTACTGGTAAAGAGCTCCCGGTTATCCGTGCACCGGCGACGATGCCAAGCGCTATCGATGTCTACTGGCCTCGTCGCAGCCATGGCAGCCACAGACGTGGGCCGGCACCCTGACCAACCACGACGCTGCCGTTGACCGCCGTCACATCAGGTGCCACGGTCGCCGCGCGGTTGGTAATCCGCACTTTGGTAAAGTTGAGTGCACTGGCACCATCACGCAGGCCCTGGAGCTGGACGGTGGCCAGTGGGCCGCTGCCGTTGGGGCCGGCCGTGGTGCCCACGGTATACGCGGCAAAACGAACGGTCCCGGCGCTGTGATCGATGATGGGTCCGAGCAGCGTGGCGGTGTTGCCGGTGCTGCCCAGCAGCGATTCCAGGGTGACAGCGTTGACGCGCACGACGGTCGGGTCATAGGCGATGATGAACTCGAAGGCGCCAAGGTCCTGCGCACCGCTGATTTGTACCTGAAGGGTCCTCGTGGCACCGACTGGCATGGTCAATGGATTGGGTGACAACGTGACGGTTGGCGCATTCGGTGCCCCAGCAACCGTACCGGAACTGAGTGTCAGCACAATCAGCAACAGCAGCGGTGCTGCCCACAAGTGACGACGCATGATGTCCTCCGCAATCGTTTCGACAGCGCCTACCGGGCGCCGCTGGCGCCCCCTCGGCAAACCGTCTGGGAGCAACAGCCTTCCCGTTGTTCCAGTTATTTCGTATACTCGTAAAAACCGCGACCACTCTTGCGTCCGAGATGGCCGGCCGTCACCATACGGCGCAGGAGGGTCGGTGCCTTGAAACGCGCTTCGCCCAATTCGTCGAACATCACGTCAGCGACGGCCAGGGTTGTGTCGAGTCCAACGAAATCGGCCAGGGTCAGCGGCCCCATCGGGTGGTTGGCGCCCAGTTTCATGCCGTTGTCGATGTCTTCTTTGCTAGCCAGCCCCTGTTCGTAGACGCGGATGCCATCAATGATGTAGGGAATGAGGAGCCGGTTGACGATAAAGCCCGGTGAGTCCTTGGCCACGATGATTGTTTTGCCCATGCGCTCACCGACGGCGCGCGCGGTGGCGAGCGTTTCGTCACTGGTGTCGATGGTGCGGACCAGCTCTAACAGCGGCATAACAGGCACCGGGTTGAAAAAATGCATACCCAATACCTGGGTCGGTCGCGTGGTGACTGCGGCCATCTCCATCACCGAGATCGAGGAGGTGTTGCTGGCCAGGATTGTCTGTGGTGGACACAGGGTCTCCAGCTGGGTAAAGATGACCCGCTTCAGGCTGACGTCCTCGGTGACCGCCTCGATGACCAGGTCGGCGGCAGCCAAACCATCGTCCAGGCCAATACCAGTCGAGAGCCGGGCCAGGGTAGCGGCCTGTTCGTCGGCCGTCAACTTACCCCGGCTCACCGCCCGGTTGAGTGATGCCTCGATCCGGTGCATGCCGCGATGGCGCATGTCTTCATCCTGCTCCCGAATGACCACCTCGTAACCGCTGCGTGCGGCTACTTCGGCGATGCCTGAACCCATCAAGCCGCAGCCAATCACGGCAATCGTCTTTACATCCATGATCGCACCTGTCTTTCCTCCTGCGAACAACGTATTTGCACTGTAATTGCGATGGGGTGGGAATATGCACCCCTTGCCGGTGTGCGGGGCGTTGTCCGGTGTCTTGATTGCTGACGCCAAGGCCGCTGCCGAATAGGTTCCCCGCACCGGCATTAAGGATACCACATCTTGGGCGAATTGTCACAGTGCTGGTGTTATGGATGTATCTGCACCGTTCCCACCTGACCCAACTCACCCGTGATCGTGATGTCAACCGGCAGGAACTGGCGGATGACGTCGGCGTTGGTGAGCAAGTGCTGGGTCACCTCTGCGGTGCGCAGCACGGAGGGACCGCCGGCGAGCACCAAGGGCAGCAGGAGCTGGTCGGCCAGATACTGATCAATGGCACCGTCCTGCTGGTACCAGCGCAGGAGCTGGCCGGCAGCCTCGTCGGCCACCTGTTCGGCCGGTTTGCCGCGTTCACCCAGGCTCACGTAGCAGGCTTGCCCGAAGGCGCACTCGGCCAAAAGCAGGAGAAAGGTACCCTGACCCGGCGCCGGCATGTCCAGCAGCTCGATCTCGACTGGGCGGCCAATACCGTGCAGCCGCTGGATCGCCTGGCTGCGCTGACGCTCGGCGATGCTGCCTGGCAGATTGGCGACGGCGGAGATGCCCCAAACACGTCGCAGCGGGCCCCGCTCCAGCAGCTGCAGCGGCCGCCGCAGTGCCACCGGCCGGATGCTGGCCTGGAACCGTCCCCCGCCCCTGGGGTAAAAACCGGCCTGCACCAGCCGAAGCGAGCTGTCATAACCGATGGTCTGCATAAAAGGCAGCCACTGCCGCTCAAGGTAGTGAAACGCCGGGCTCCAGGGCACGTGTGTGCCGCCAACCAGACTTACGTGCGACGTGCCGGCGGCCAGGCTGAGTGGCAGGAAGATCGTCTGCAACACCAGGCTGGTGGCGCCGGCGGTGCCGATGTCGAAATAGTACGTGCCGGCGTTTACCGGTCCTGGCTCGAAGGTCAGCATCGTCGCGCCCACTTGTGCCCCGGTCACGGTGGCACCGCTGACCGCGGCTGCGGCTTCCACGGCTTTGAGGTGTTGGGCAGCCAGACCCGGTTTGGAGCGCCGGGCACGAATGTGATGGAGCTGCACCGGCTGGCCAGTCAGCACCGAGAGCGTCAGCGAACTACGCAGCACCTGCCCGCCGCCTTCGCCAGCCGAGCCGTCCACTTGTATCATCGAGTTTCTCCCTTTGGAGTGCGCAAGCCCGGCTTGCGCCTTGGAGTGCGCAAGCCCGGCTTGCGCTTTGGAGTGCGCAAGCCCGGCTTGCGCCTTGGAGTGCGCTTTGGCCTGGTTCTCTATACCGCATAAAAGCGGCAGCCATGCTGCCGCACTCCAAATTGTTAGCGCGGCCATTCACTGGGTGCGGCGACGCTGTCGAGCAGCACCTTGCGTTTGAAGGCGGCTTCCACCAGCGGCAGGGCATTGCGCTCAGCATCCCACACTTCCACCGCCGGGTACTCGTCGGCGATCAGCGTCAACCGCAGGGTGTCCTCCCCCCAGGTGATGGAGAGGTCATCGACCGTGGCGTTACGCCCGCGCTCCAGAAACTCGGCCAGGCGCAGAATGGCCGACAGGCGCATGAGCAGCAGGTCGTCACCTTCGCGCAGCAGCAGGCGGTATTCGCTGGTATCGGGTTTGCCTTTGCGGTGGTAGCGCGTGAGCAG
>JAYRNS010000922.1:0-8777 GCA_041912075.1 Anaerolineae bacterium | reverse complement strand
GGACCTGGTGACAGTGTGGAGAAACCCTTGCACCGGTAAGGAGGTTCGATGCCCAAGCTGGTCGCAGAGTTGATGGTGGCCGGGGCCATGGCTTCGGAACTGCCAGATTATCTGTTGGGGGACCGGCTATTCCGCCAGGTCGTGGTCAAGACACCCGAGGGAACCCAGCAGCCAAAAATGACGCTGGGGAATTTGTTGAGTCGCTACCGGCTCCTGCGGCATTTTGCGGGTGATCTGGACGCCAGCCAGCAGCAGGAATTGGCCGACGTGGGCGCAGCCATCGAAGAAAACCGGCGCGTTTATCGTCCGCAGTGGATTGGTTACATTCAAAAGGAGCTGAAGAGTTACCTGGATTCCTGGCGCTGGTACGTCGACGAATGCATGCGCCGCGGCGGTTGTGCAAGCACCTATGCGGGCGAAGTGTGGATTCGCACGCGCTTGTCTCTCTTGCTCGAAGAGGCAGAAACGCTCGCTGTGCCGACACTAACCGAGCAGGGGTACCTGCGCCGTTTGGATAGCCAGCTGCGCAGTCTCTGGCACGACGGGGCGTTTTTACTCGAAGGTGCCCAACGCAGCCTCTATCCTGCAGATCGTTACTGGTGGCTGTACGGTGTGCCCGCGGGTGCGGATCCCAACCGATAAGTGCTGCGTGCCGGCGACCCTGTGACATTCTAACGCCCCACCTGTTCAGGTGGGGCGTTTGCATCCCACGACCACAGGTATCACGTCAATCAGCGGCTGCCCGCGGTGTTCGCCAGCGAATTTCCCCGACGACCATGCCGGTCAAAATCAAACCACAGCCCAACATGGCCCTGGTGGTCAGTTGCTCACCGATCAACAAAAAACTAAACAGCGCGGCAAACACCGGTTCGGTGGCAAAGATCAGGGCTGTGTGAGTAGGGGACGTGAAGCGCTGGGCAAGCGTCTGGGCACCAAACGCCAGGGCAGTCGCCAGAAGGCCGGTGAAAACGGCTGCAAACCAGACGGATCCGCTGGGCCACGGCATGCCACCGCCTACCAGCAGCCCCAGCGCCAAGGCGAGCCCGGCAACGGTCATGATCTGGCCAGCCGCTAGATTCAGTGGGCTCAAGCGCGGCGCAAAGTGACCCACCAGGAGCACGTGGATGGCAAAGGCGATCGCGCAGCCCAGCACCAACAGGTCACCCATCGCGATGCTCAGATCCTCGTTGAGGGTCAGGAGGGCCATCCCCAACGTCGCCAAACCGACGCCGATCCATGCCATACGTGATGGCCGCTGGCGGAGAAAGACAGCCCCCCCCAGCGGCACAAACACGACCGAGAGTCCGGTGATAAAACCAGCTTTGGCCGGTGTCGTCCAACGCAGACCATACGTTTGAAATGCATAGCCCGTGAACAACATCAGCCCGATGAGCAGCCCTGGCAATACCCACGACGGACGAGCCCGCCGCCTGGGGGTCTGTGCACCGTCGTCGTGGCGGCGACGCTGGGCCAGCACCGGTAGAAACACCAGACTGGCCAGACCAAAACGCAGTGCCAGAAAGGCAAAGACGGGATAGACGGCGACGGC
Source organism: Anaerolineae bacterium (assembly GCA_041912075.1). Lineage (GTDB taxonomy): Bacteria > Chloroflexota > Anaerolineae > SSC4 > Amarolineaceae > SSC4. The sequence continues at coordinate 7,228 of JAYRNS010000922.1, read as the reverse complement.
GTCCTGCACCATGACGAAGGTGCCACCCCAAATTGCCGTCACGACGAGCAGCAACAGGTCGGCCGGCCAGATGGCTGCAAACCAGGTTTCAACTTTGGTGATCGTAGCCTGCAACCTTTATGATGGTTCGTTGTGCCTACCGCAGGAACGTATCAACGGTGTACGACGACCGGTGTCCCAACGGAGGCAAAACTGAAAAACCATTTGGCATCTGACGGGCGCAGGTTCACGCAGCCGTGGCTCATGGGCCGGCCAAAGTTGTTGTGCCAGTAGGCACCGTGGACAGCGTAACCCTTGTAGAAATACATGGTGTAGGGCACGTTGGGCAAATCATAACCTGGTCCCGTCATCCGTGTTGACCGTAGTTTGACATAAACACGGAATCGTCCGAGGACCGTCGGATAGCGCGCGATACCGGTGCTGGCTGGCACGCTGTAAACGGCGCGGTTTCCCTCGTAGGCGGTTACACGCTGGGTAGAGACATTGACGTCGATCCAGCGACCCGAGGACCCGGGCTTGACAGCTGGCGCCGAACCGGAACCCGAAGAGGTGCCGGTCGCGGCACCACGCCCTGGAATGACCAATCGCTGCCCAACATAGATGACGCTGGGGTTTGCGATGCGGTTGGCACGCGCCAGGGCAGCCACCGATGTGCCGTAACGGGCAGCGATAGTGCCGAGGCTGTCACCTCGACGCACGACATAAGCGCCCCCGGTTGCCGGTGCCGACGTACCCGCCGACGCGGTGCTGGCTGCGCCACGACCCGGGATCACTAGTCGCTGGCCGGCATAGATCAGATTGGGGTTGCGAATGCCATTGGCTCTGGCCAGTGCGCTGACACTGACACCATAACGCGCCGCGATAGCACCGAGGCTATCACCACGGCGCACGACGTACACCGTGCCACTGGCCTGGTGGGCGGCCGGGTTTGGCTGGTCGGCATTGTTCGCGAAGGCAGCCTGTGTCCCGGCAAAGGCTGCAATGACAAGAACAACGGCGCAGACCGTCACACGCAGCTTGTGGTTCATGGTATGGTTTCCTCCCGCAAAAAAGACAGCTTTCCCGCAGGTATCCCGAGCCGCGACGAATAAAATCAAACCGCGGGTGCGTTGGTGTATTATCATCAGGGGACAGACGTTGGTATGAGAATAGCGCGCGAACATTATAACACAATATTTAAGAATGTCAAAAAACAGCGAATTCTACTGGTTCATTGCTCATTGCAGCCGGTTGGCAAGGATGCAACAGTATGGTACAATGCACCCTATGAAAACCGGTATCGCACTAATTCTAGTGGCCTTGGTGTGCTTAGGGGTGTTGGCGGCAACACCGGTTCTGGCGCAAACCCCTGTGACGCCGGAGCAGGTCAACGACGTCGCCCGGGCGTTGTGGTGTCCCTTGTGTAACGGCGTGCGCCTGGACACGTGCGAACTGAAGGCCTGCGAGCAGATGCGCGAAGTCATCGGCTTAAAGCTTGCGCAGGGTGAATCGCTGGATCAGATCCGGGACTATTTTGTTGCGCAATACGGACCGCAAGTGCTGGGTGAACCACCACGTCAGGGTATCAGCTGGCTGGCGTGGACCCTGCCGTTTGTGGCCCTGGCGGCTGCCGCAGTTTGGGTAGTCTGGTTGTTACGCCGCTGGACGCGCCAGAAAACGGCCGGGGCCAGCGCGGTCGCGGCCACGTCATCCAGTATGAGTGGAGACCAGCTCTCGCGGCTCGAAGAGGAGTTGAAGAAGATTGACTGAATCCACCGCGACGGCCGAACCAATCAAGCCACGGCGCCGGCTGGTGGCCGGCCAGATCATTGTCATTGTTGTCGTTCTGCTGCTGATCGGGCTCTTTGCCTACGGGCTGCTGTTTCGTAAAGAGGCGCCGCGGCCCTCCAGCGGTGCGGCGCCCGATTTTACGCTCACCCTCTTCCCCGACTATCAGGCTAAATATGGTGACCAGGTCGGTCTGGCAGATCTGCGCGGCAAGGTCGTGGTGCTCAATTTCTGGGCCAGTTGGTGTGATCCGTGCAAGGAAGAAGCAGCCCTGCTCGAGAATGTCTCCAACGCCTACGCCGACCGTGGCGTCGTATTTCTTGGTGCCGACTACCTCGATCAAGAGCCGGCCGCGATGCGTTACCTGCAAGCGTATGGGATCACCTACCCCAACGGTCCTGATCTTGGCAGCCAGATCGCGCGTCGCTACCGAATCCAAGGCGTGCCCGAGACGTTCTTTATCACACCCGAGGGCGCTGTCGATTGGTTCAAGATTGGTCCGTTATCCGCATCCGAGCTGCAGGGGTGCCTCGACACCTTGCTCAACGGGGGCAGCTGTAAATAGAACAGACAGGAGCCTGCTATGATCTTTGACCTGGGTTATCCTGCCCTGGCCCTGGCCTTGGGCATCGCCGTTGGCGGCATTTTCTTTTCGGTCGAGGGGGCACGTCGTGGGCGGGCCGACATCATAGCCGCCGGTCGCAATGCAGTCTATGTGGTTGGCGCGTTGGTCCTTTTTGCCGCGATACTTCTATGGCTCGCGTTGCTGACCAGCCAGTTTCAACTGGAATACGTCGCGAGCCACACCGAGCGCAGCCTGCCCCTGTTCTACAAGTTCTCGTCCTTTTGGGGTGGCCAGGCCGGCTCGCTGCTTTTCTGGACGCTGCTGCTTTCAGGGTATTCGGTACTGGCGATGTTCGGCTTTCGTAACCAGCACCGCCAGCTCATGCCCTATGTGGCGGCAACGCTGCTGCTGACCAGCGCCTTCTTTCTGTTTGTGCTGTTGTTTGCCGCCAATCCCTTCCAGAAACTTGACTTTGTGCCAGCCGATGGCACCGGTCTGAACCCTCTCCTACAGAATTACTGGATGGTGATCCACCCGGTCGCCCTTTATCTCGGTTTCGTCGGTTTTGCGATACCGTTTGCTTTTGCCGTCGCCGCCCTGGTCACCCGCCAGCTGGGCAATCAGTGGGTTCGCTCGATTCGACGCTGGACACTGGTGCCCTGGCTTTTTCTCTCCGTGGGTATTCTCATGGGGAGCCAGTGGGCTTACATCGAGTTGGGTTGGGGCGGTTACTGGGCCTGGGACGCCGTCGAAAATGCCAGCTTCTTGCCGTGGTTGACCGCCACCGCGTTTCTGCATTCGATCGTCATCCAGGAGCGGCGTGGCATGCTGAAGGTCTGGAATATGGTTCTGATCTTCCTGACCTATGAGCTGGTGTTGATCGGTACCTTCATCACGCGCAGCGGGATCATCGAATCAGTGCACTCGTTCGCCTTGAGCAACGTAGGACCCGTCTTTCTCACCTTTATTGCGCTCACCATTTTAGGCTACTTGTGGTTGCTCTTTAGCCGGCTGCCGCTGCTGCGCAGTGAAAATGAGCTCGATTCGATGCTCAGCCGGGAATCAGGTTTTCTGTTCAACAATGTCATTTTTGTCGGGATCGCATTTGCCACCTTTTTCGGGACCACCTTTCCAATGTTCTCGGAGATGGTGACCGGCAGTAAGATATCGGTCGCCGCGCCGTGGTTCAACAAGGTCACCGGTCCGCTGTTCGTGGCCCTATTGGTTCTCATGGGTGTCGGGCCGCTGCTGGGATGGCGGCGTTCGACGTGGGCTACCCTGCGCACCAATCTAATGTGGCCAGTGATCGTTGGCTTGTTGGTGCCACTGGTGATGTTCGTGGCGGGTGTACACGATGGCCTGCCCCTGATCGGGTTTGGATTGTGCAGTTTCATCGTGGCCGGTATTGTGCAAGAATTCTCGCGTGGCGCCCGCGCTCGCCGCCATACGACGGGCGAAGGCTGGGTGCGCGCCCTATGGAACCTGACTCAGAAAAACCAGCGCCGTTATGGCGGCTACATTGTCCACCTGGGTATCGTCATGATCGCACTGGGCATCATCGGCAACACCTTTTTCCAAACCGAGGCCCAAGGTACGTTGGCACCAGGCGAGACGCTGAGTATCGACAAATACGTACTTACATTCGAGGGACTTCGCGAACACCCGCAGGATACGCACACCGAAGTGGTCGCCGAAGTGGCCGTCAACCGCAATGGCCGCGATGCCGGTTTGGTCTGGCCGCGCAAGAATCTGTATTTCAAGAACCCTGACCAACCCACCACGGAGGTCGGCCTGCGTATCTTCCCCACCGAGGACCTCTACGTGGTCCTGGCCGGTTGGCAGGATGGAGGCCAGGCTTCGTTGAAAGTATTCGTCAACCCAATGATGTCCTTCATGTGGCTGGGTGGTCTGACACTCATTTTGGGTACACTCATCGCCATGTGGCCACACGCTCAAACCGCCGCACGCACGGTTGCCGTGCCGTCGCGCACCAGACCGTCAGGTGCTTAGCTAATGGATTTTGTTCTGGTTGTTCTGATTGTACTGCTGGCGGTGGTCGCCATTGGTGCCGTGATCTGGCCGATTCTGCGGCCGGTCCGGACCAAAACCGGCAGTGTGGCCGCCGATCAAACCCTCAGTGAGCTGCTGAGTAAACGCGAAGCCGCGCTGCGCGCTGTCAAGGACCTCGAGTTTGATTACCAGACCGGCAAAGTGTCGAGCGCTGACTATCCGATTTATGAGCGCAACCTGAAGGAACAGGCCATCGCGGCAATCCAGGCGGTCGATGAGTATCAGGGCCGCCAGCGACAAGCCGCCGCGGCCAAACAGGCCGAACTGGATACAGCGCTGGAAGCAGAGATTGAGGTCTTGCGTCGCACTCAATCGACCGCACGCCCCCCGATGGCCACGAACGGCCATCCGGTCGTGGCATCGTCAGCATCCGACACGACCGCGATCGTTTCGGATCGGCCGGCGCCCAAGTTCTGTCCCCAGTGTGGACGCCCCGTACAGGCGGGTGACCATTTCTGTGCCAGTTGTGGCGCGACCCTGGTATCTGTGACCACGATGGGGTAGGTCAGGTGCAAGCACCAAAGTGCTTGAAATCTGTTGCCGCGAGAGCGGGCAGGGCCGAATTTCGGCCCTGCCCGCTCTCGCTGTGATGTGATGCTCAGAATAGCAAATGCCCAGCGTCCCCCAAACGCTGGGCATTCACCGAAAGGAGGTACCGATGAACAGACAGGTGCCTAACCAACCTACTGAGCCAGATGTAACAATGCAAATAATCAATCACTCAACCGGATCGTATTAAGACTCAGAGCCCCCCACAGCTCCTAATCCAACTTTCAAACGACGATCCTACACCGGGCTGGATTCGGTTGATTAGCCCTTCAACTCACTGGCATGTGAATCATATCACAAGTCGTTGGCTTTGTCAAGACCTCAAATGTCGAAAGTTGTTAGCTCACCACTTTTCAGCCACCACCCGCAGCTCGGCAACATTGGTGAGAACCACGCGGCCGCGATGGGTGGTGATCAGCCCCTGCCGGCGCAGCTTGCTCATGACACGAATGGCACTCTCGACGGTGGTTCCTGTCATGTCGGCGACATCCTGGCGGGTGAGTGGTATGTCGATCGTGAGGCCTTCTGGGGTGGGACGGCCGGTGGCGTTGGCCAGCTTGAGGAGTACACGGGCAATCCGTTGTTCGACGCGGTCGACAGCCAGGCTGCGCACGAGATCGGTGGCACTGCGCAGCCGCCGGCTCAACTCACTGATCACGGCCATCGACAGACTGGGGTAACGTTGGACCAGGTCGTAGAAGTCGCGCCGTGCAATGGATACGACGGCCGTGTCCTCCAGGCATTGCGCTGTTGTGTCATACGGGGTACCATCCAGCACGGCCATTTCACCGAACATGTGGCCAGGACCGATCACATCGAGAACGACGTCCCGCCCCTGCTCCGAATGGCGCAGCAGTTTCACCTGCCCCATCCACACGACATACAGCGCTTCTGGCGGATCCCCTTCGAAACAAATATAGGCATCTTTCGGATAACAGTGACCGTTGAGCAGTTCGGCAACAGCTTCCCAGTCTGACGGTGTCAGTGAGCTGAAGAGTGGTACGGTGCGCACCACCTGCACCATGTTGAACTGGAGTTTATCCATGCTATGCCTTACCCGTCTCCGGCAACGATCATGGCAGATGTTCGATCCGTCACATGTCGGTGCATTATACCACGGCCCAGACGTGTCGGCAAGCAAGACGCGCTGCGTTATAACCTGCCCACTTGCGTTCTGTGCAGGGTGGGCGAGGTCGGCAGAATCTTACGACTCCCCCAGCTGGCGAAGCGCGTCCTCGAGGATGACGATGGCGCGCAGGTATTCAGCCACTTCAATGTGTTCTTCAGGTGTATGGTCGAGCCGTGAATCGCCCGGACCGTACGCCAGGATAGGACAATCCCACAGTGGCCCCACCACGTTCATGTCACTCGTACCGGTTTTCAACAAGAACGCCGGTTGACCCGCGTGGTGACGGATGGCTGCTAGAAAAGCCCGCACAAGCGGTGTGTTCTTTGCCGCCACGAAGGCCGGCTCGTAACCAGTGCATACGAGATCAGCTCGCGCGGGGGGGACTAGTGCCTCGTCGATCGAGCGATACAGGCTGGTCTCCAGTTCGACTTGCCGCAGGTCAGTGGGCAGCCGCAGCCCGACCCGCAGCTCGGCCCACTCGACCAGCCCATCAGTGCCGCTGTGTAGGCCGCGCAGACTGGGTAGAAGCTGCTGAAATGGTCCCGATCGCTGGGTGTTGGCCGTCTGCGCGTAATCGACCACGGCGTTCCAGCAGGCGACTGCCTGTTCGTTAACGCCGAGACGATCACCGGCACTATGGCCGCAGGGGCCCTCGATGCGCACATCGACCAGCAAACGTCCTTTGTACCCCAACGTGATGCGCTCCCACCCACTGGGTTCCCCAATGATGCAGGCCGCGGGCACGCCTTCGTGTGAGAAGCGCTGGCCGATGGCGCGGGCACCCCGGCTGGTCGCTGTCTCCTCTTCCACAGCCCCAACCACCACGTAGCGCACGGCGGGCGGGGGCCCCCGCCGCGCCACTGCGGTGACGAAGGCGGCCAGCGGTCCTTTGGCGTCGACGCTGCCACGTCCGTACAAACGCCCCTCGCGCAGACAGACGGGGATGCGGCCAGGTACCGTGTCCTGGTGACCCAGCAACACCACCGTTTTGCCGGCATTGAGCGGGCCCATCTCACCCACGGCATTGCCCGTGGCATCCACGTAGGATCGTGTAAAACCGAGACGCTGCATTTCACTAGCAAGAAAGCCGGCATGCGTGCCTTCGTGGCCCGAGAGGCTCTCGATTTGCAGCATGTGCTGCAGCAGAT
>JAYRNS010000921.1:0-2365 GCA_041912075.1 Anaerolineae bacterium | reverse complement strand
TGAGCGCATCCTGCAACGACAAAAGCGATACCGTCATGTCCGACCCGTCCGGGGTGGCAAATACCCACATCGCAAACCCCAACGCCTCGCCGTCGGCGCCAATCCACTGTACCGGCCATGCGCCGTCGCGCGGGTCCTGTGTCGGCTCCCAGCCGTAGCGACCCTGCCCCCGCCGATATTTGCGCACCTGATCGGGCCGGTACACCGTTTTGCGTTCGGTGCCCTGGTCGCCCGGCGTCAGCGGGTCCGTCTGCCACCAGTATTTCGAGTAGGCGACGGGTTTGTTGTTGTACCCGTCGCGATAGACCAGCACGCCCGAAGACCCGTCGTCCATGTCGTTGACGAAAAACTCAGGGCGGTCGATGTCCTCGTCCCACGTCACCAGCAAAAACGCCTGCCCATCCCGGATGGCCTTACGGTAGAGGTCGTTTTGCAGCGATTCCAGGTCGCTGAATGTCCACCACTGCCACATCAGCGCCGCCAGTTCCGCCGCCGGCGTGGTGCCCTCACCCTCGGCCTCCGACGCCGTGTCGCCGTTGACCGCAAACCCGGTCACACTCAGGCGTTCGCACACGGCGTCAATGACCTGTGCGACAACGTGGAATGACCATACGTCGGCATGTTCGAGCAGGCCCAGGAAGTCCCGTTGGTTCGCGGTGATCGGGATATCCTGTCTGCCGTCGTAATAGTCGCGCCGCTGTTTCGTCAGGTCGTTGGCGGCGTTCTGCCGGTCAATCAACGCCTGGAGGTGGAGCCATCGCTCGATTTGGTCGGGCGTCAACATGCGCAGGTCTATGGTCATCAATACTCCCCGCTCCGGGCACGCCGGCCGCCGATTTTTTCCATGAGGTACGTGTTGGCCCACACCAGCGCATCCATACGGTTGGGTGACGGATCACCGGGCACCCACAGACACATCTCATCTTCCAACGCCGGAAAAGCGCCAACGTGATGACCGCGAGCCTGTTCGTAGATCGCGGCGATCGGCTGTGCACGGGTCTGCTTGCCGCGGCTGGCACTCACCAACCGGACGGGCACCGTTGGATCGACCTGGTGAATGACGGATGCCACCATCTCGCCGCCATTGTTGGATTCAGCTACAATGCAGTCGGCCTTGTGCCGGTGGTACGCAGTTACCGCCGCTTTTGCCCATGCGTTCGGCGATCCCTGCTGACTGTCATCAGACAACACGTAGAAATCCTGTTTCACCCTACCCGCCGTCACAATTCCCGCCTCATCCCCCGTCGAGGTAGCTGTCGGGTCAACCCCAACCACGACCATGTCGAAGTGTTTAGCCTGCAACACACGCCCCATCTCAATCGCCACCCGTGTCCACAGTGCCCCCGGTGCCTCATCCACATCCTCGGCCAAAATCTCCTGACGATAGGCCAGGGCGGTCATGTCCCGGCTGATTTCGGCGAGCGCCTCTGCTGATATGTGGGGATTATCAGCAGAGCGGAAATGAAACGTGGCCCAGCGCCCGCTTGGATCCTGGCACGCGCGCTTGAACATCTTGGCTGCATGCTGTGGGTCTCGCGCCTTCGACACGCTCCGGCTGGCCAGGGACGGCGGGGTGTAGATGAACACGGCGTCTCCGTTGTTGTCCAGCAGCATCGGCGCTCCCACCCGATCCCACGCCTCCTCGTTCATGAGCTGCCACTCGTCGAGAATGAGAAGATCGGCGTAATCGCCACGCAGCGTGTCTGCGTTCCACGCTGTCTTTGCCCTAATGCGCTGTTCGGTATGCTCAAGCTCGATGTAGTGCTCCGTCTCGTTTTTGCGAAACACGCCCGCGTCAATCGGCCTGCGCAGCGCAGCCAGCACAACGCGCCAGAACGTAGCGATTTGATCGGCTGTTGGAGCTGCATACAATACCCGCCGGCCATCCAAAAACTTCTCGACCGCATACGTGCCCGTGCCTGTAGTTTTGCCACTACGACGCCCAGCCCTGACAACTTTGCGCTTGGCTGGATGGTCCATGAACTCAGCTTGATGCTCATGTGGCGTCAGAAGTTGGACGTTTACCGTTGGCATATTCCACCACGATGCGGACAGGACCATCGTCGGCCCCCGCTATCTCCGTTTTGTCTGCCTGGTCTAACCGATTTTTGCCCAGCCAGATCAACATCGGCACGTTACCACTCATCGCCACCTGAAACTGCTTTGCACGCAGGATGTTGTCACCCGACGCCTTTTTTTGTTGCGAAAGTGCAACGAAACTTACACCAAGGTCTCTTTTGCACCGCCGGTACAGCGTCATGGTTGACACCCCAAACTGCGCTGCAATGTCTACCGTTTTGCAATCCGCCTCCAGTAGCTTACCGACAACGCCCCAATCTATGTCAACTTGCGCGCGGGTGTTCAT
>JAYRNS010000920.1:0-4815 GCA_041912075.1 Anaerolineae bacterium | reverse complement strand
GGTCCTCTATCGCCTGCCACGAGCCAAGGAAGCGCAGGCACCACCGTGCCCGTGGCTAACAATCTTGGGTGAAATAGGTGCGTATTGTACCACCGCCCGCGGTGTGGGGCAAGTCGCGGGCCATTTTAGATTTTGGATTTTAGGTTTTGGATTTTGGATTGAGGACAGTGTAACTTCAGGGACTGGCGGCCCCGTGGCGGGCGTGTATTCGGCTGAATAGAAACCAGGCCGCGAGCATGAAGAGCGCGGCAAAGGGCCACACCGTGATGTAGGAGCCGGACCAATCGGCCAGCAGACCGGCCAGGATGGGTCCAGTAATGGCCGCCGCCGACGAAGAGAGGTAGTAGAGACCGGTCAAAGCACCAATCGCGCGCTCACCACCGACATCGTACACCATCGGCAGCGAGTTGATGTTGACCAGGGCCCAAAAGGCACCCATGGCGGCGAGTAGGATCAGCAGCGCCGTGGCGCTGCGCAGTGCGAACGCCAGCACCAACCCCACGACCATGCCGCTCAGACCGATCAGAATCGTCGGTTTGCGCCCGATGCGGGTGGCGATCAGCCCGCTGGGGATAGCAAACAGGATCAACGCCGCGGCAAAGGCTGTCAACATCTGCGCCCCGGTACCGACATTGATGCCCAGAACGTCGCGTGTGTACAAGGTGAAAAATGCCTCGATGGCGTTCCAGCTGACGAACCAGCAGAAAATGGCAAGGAGGAGGTAGAGCCCGCTGCGGTCAGCGTCCGACGCCATTTGGCGCAGGTTGGTGAGGGCGCTTTCAGGCGGTGCGCTCTCCGTGGGCGACACAGGTTCTTTGGGTTCGCGCACGTAGGCGATCACGATCGCCACCGCGATGAGCAGCACAATGGCACCGGCGATGAACGGCAGGGGCACGCCCATCTTGTACAGCGCACCGCCGCCAAACAAGGCCAGCGCACCGCCAACCCCACCCATCAGGTTGATCACACCGTTGGCTTTGCTGCGCTGTTCGGCCGGGTAAAGGTCACCCAGGTAGGCGATCGTGGGGGAGCGGAACAGCGCCATGCCGATGTTGGTGCCCAGGATGGCCAGGGCGATCAGCACGAAGTTCTCACGCACGAACGGCACCAGGATGAAAAACGCCGCGGCCAGCGGTGCGCCGGCCATCAGCCATGGCTTGCGGCGTCCAAACCGCGTGCGGGTGCGGTCGCTGCGCGTACCCACCCACGGTTGAACGAACATGTTGATCAGGTTGTCCCAGGTCAGGATGAACCCGATCAGGGCAGGTGCCAGGTTGAGGTCCGCCAGGAACGGTGGCACGAAGCTGTTGAAGATCGGCCAGATGACGCTGATCCCTAAAAAGCCAAAACCCAGGACGAAGGTCTTGCGCCAGTCGAATTTCATCGGCTACAGCTCCAGGCAGGCACGCAGATGGGGCAGCTGGGCGACCATGGCCACCGCGCCGCGCCGGACCAGGCGCTGCGTCTGCATCGCAAACAGGCTGACCCCTTCGAGATCAGGTTCGACCAGCACATCGGCCGTCTGGGGTGGATCCCCGGCGCGCAGGAGAAGCCAGCTGAGTGCGGTGGTGCCCTGTTGGGCAATACCGGCCGGCTGGCGGCTGGGCGGCGGAAAACAGTTGACGGCGATCACCACCTCGGCCCCCATACGGCGCGCCACCGAGATGGGCAGGTTATTGGATAGGCCACCGTCGACCAGGAGCCGGTCGCCGTAACGGACGGGGGCTACACTGCCAGGCACCGCCGCGCTGGCGTGCACGGCGATCGCAAGTGGACCCTCGTCGTAAACCACCGCCTCACCCGTCATCAGGTCGGTCGTCACCACTGCCAGAGGGACTTGCAGGTCGGCAAAGGATTGGGCCCCGGTTGCTTCGTCGACCCATGCCTGCAGGCGGTGAAAACTGATGCCCACCTGACCGCGCCAGAAGGGGAGGGGTGATGCCAGCCCGCGCCAGCGCAGCCGGCGCACGATGGCTTCCAGCTCCTCACCGCGGACACCCGCACAGTAAATCGCCCCGGCCAGCGCACCTGCGCTGGTCCCCACCACCAGATCGATGGGAATATCCTGCCCGTCCAGCACCTGCAGGACCCCGGCATGCACCAACCCCCGTGCCACACCCCCGCCCAGGACTAATCCGACTCGTTTTTTCGATCGCCAGTTTGTCATATCATGTCGCCAAAACGTAGCGCGTGACTGCCATCCGCGAATTCTGATCTCGAATACGCGAATGGTCTGCAAACGCAGCCGGCATTCGGGAACCGGCGGGCTCGATTCAACGGCAGTATTCGCGTATTCGCGAACAGCATTCGCGGACGGCTATCGCACCGTCTCGCCAAAAGCGGCAGCCTGGCTGCCGCACTCCAAAATGCCGCCCCTCGCTCCGCCCTCCCTACTCCCTACTCCGTACTCCCTACTCCCTTCTCCACCGCTTCCGGCAACTCCAGCGCCAGCAGCCGCTCCGGACACGGTTTGCCGGTTTCCCAATCCCAGCCGCGCACCTCGTAGTACAACGGCAGCAGCTCGTCCAGGGCCGGGGTGACACCTTCGGTGTTGCTGTTGCGCAGGGCTTGCCGCACCAGTTTGGGCAGGGTGTCATCGGCGCGGGTAGCACCGAGACGGTTGTTGAGGGCGCGCTTGAGGTTGGTGATTCGTTCACCGGTGCGGGCGATCCAGGCAGTGTCGGCCTCGATGCCGGCCACCGCACGCAGGAGACCCAGCAGATTATCGATCTGCGGATCCTCGAAGTGACACAGAATCGCGCTGTTGGTGAAGCTGCGAAAATCCATGACGCGCGCCGCCTGTGCCGCCTGTTCCATGGAAATCTCGTGCCGGTCGATGAGGTCCAGGCCGAGTTCGGGGATGATGCGCCCGCGGCCGACTTCGTAACAGTCACCCGACATATGATCGGCACCGCGGCTGGCCGTGGCATAGATCAGCCCCTGCGCAATGAAGGCGCGCGGATCGTGGTAGGCCATCTCCAGGTTTTTGACCTGTACCGCCAGATCGGGCACGCCAAAGTGTGCCGCCACCGCGCGCGCACCCTCCGCTGCTAAATCACCGATGCCTTCGCGTTGGGCGATCATGTCCACCAGGCGAATGGCCGGTGCCGGATCGCCCCAGGGCAGCGCCATCCCGATCTGCCCGGCACTGACCAGGCCTTCGTTGTAAAGGTAATACAGCAGACCGATCACGTTCGATGCCGAGATGGTATCCATCCCATGTTGGTTGCAGCGGTGACCGGCCATGGCGGCCGCCTGCATGTCGGGTGAATCGATGTTCGACGTAAACCCGGCCACCGTTTCGTACTCGGGTCCATCCACCAGCGGCTCACCGTAGTTGTCGAGGTGCACCTCGCGGTTGCAGGCAATGGGGCAGCGGAAACAGGCCAGGTGGCGGGTCAGCATCGTGTCGGCCATGACACCCATGTTGACGTTTTCTTCGATCGCCGGCGATTCCCCGGCGGTAAAATAGCGCCGCGGCACGTCGCCGTACATAAACCCAACGTCCAAACTCAAAACGGTGCCACCCAAACGCAGCGCCTGCGTGAACAGGTCGTCGATCACAAAGTTCATGGTGGCTTTGAGCACCGGTTTGAAGCTGCCCGCATCGGCCAGCGGGACGTCGGCGCGGCCAAAGGCGGCAATGGCCTTGAGGCGTTTGCTGCCCATCACCGCGCCCAGCCCGGTACGCGCGGCACAGCGGCCGTGGTCATTCATGATCGCCGCATATTTGACCAGCTTCTCGCCGGCCACGCCGATGCAGGCCACGCGGGCCTTGGGTTGTTCGATCTCAGCTTTGATGCGATCCTGCACGGCGTAACTGTCGAGACCCCAGAGGTGACTGGCGTCGTGCAGCTGCGCCGTGCCGTGCAGGATGCTCAGGTAGACGGGGGTGGCAGCCTGGCCGGTGATGATGATCCCGTCGTAGCCCGCCTGGCGCATGGCCGGACCGAAGTAACCGCCGCTGTTGCCCTCACCGGTCAGCCCGGTCTGCGGCGAGCGGGTTACGACGCTGAACCGGCCAGCCGCCGGCGTGGAGGTGCCCACCAGCGGACCGGTCATAAAGATCAACGGATTGTCAGGACCGAGAGGATCGGTGGCCTGGGTAATGAAGTCCCACAAGTAACGCGCGCCCAGACCGCTGCCGCCGAGAAACCGCCTGGCGTAATCGACATTGAGCGGTTCTGACCAAATGCGCCGCTCTGTCAGATCCACGCGCAGAATCTGGCCCATGTAACCCGGAAGTGTGGTCATCGTTCAATCCTCTTCGCGCTTCGCGACCTTCGCTCACCCTTCGCGCCTTCGTGGTCTCAACGTGCTCAAAAGTCGATCGTGTTCCCCGCGTAGGCGTACCGCAGAAGCTTTTCCGTATCGGCCCGATTCGGAATGCGCGTCGCGGTCACCACCGAGGTATCACCCTCGACCACCATCACCATGCGCGGCACCTCTTCTTCGTACTTGTCGGAATCGATGCCCACCTCGGCCACGCAAAGGGGCAGACCCACCTCCATTTGCAGGCTGCGGACAGCGGCGACCAGACTGATGGCACCTTCCATGTGGGTGGCCGCTGGCAATCCCATGAACTGGGCCAGCTCCGCCGCGCGGGTCGGTTCTTCCCCGCGCGCACAGTATTCGATGGTGTATGGCAGGAAGAGTCCCACCGCACGACCGTGTGGCACGTGAAACGACGCGCCCAGCGTATGGACAAATGCATGCGCCAGCGCCGTCTGCGAGTTGCCAAAGGCAATGCCGGCAATGGTGGCTGCGTTGTGCATCTTCTCACGCGCTTCGGGATCGCCGCCACCGTGTTTCACG
>JAYRNS010000919.1:0-5439 GCA_041912075.1 Anaerolineae bacterium | reverse complement strand
TGGCTGGCGCCTGGCACGGCGTTAAAGCCGGCCACCGGGTCGTCATAGGGTCAGCCGGTCGCCGTGACGACCAGCTGACCAGATCTCAGTTGGTTTCGAACGACGTACCACTCTGCTCGTGGATGTCGGCGGCAGTGCTGTCTGGTCCAAAAGAATAGCTCAAGATCCAGAAGTCGGTATCCGTCAGCACGAGGTACTGGTGTCCCTGGATCATGACCTGGCTGCCGTCGCTGGTGGCGAGCGGCATACGATAGGTGGCGTAGGCCGCCGGATACCCACCGATCTCCAGGCCGGCCTTGGCCGAGACATCCTCGAAGTTGTACTGTCCGTATTGCTCGATCAGTGCGTCGACAACCTCCTGCATATCACCCACTTCTTGGCCTTCCAGTGGGGTGCGGCGAACGTTCAGATTGTCGACAAACCGGGTGTTTTCTTCGACCGGCCCAAAAGCCCACAGCGCTACACCCTGCAGCTGTTGGGCATCGCCGATGATCTCAGCCATCTGGGGATTTGTCTTCTGCAGCTCGGCAAATATCGCTTCGCTGTCACCCTGGCTGAACTCCTTGACTTGCCAACCCTCGGGCAGCGCGATGCTGAAGTCACCGCCCTGGTGTCTGACCCAACCCGCGGGCAGGTCCGCCGTCGGAACAGGCGTAGGGGTAGGCGGTTCGGCGGTTGGTTCCGGTGTCGATGAGCCACAGCCGGACAGTATCCACGGGGTGAGCAGCAAAACGAACGTCAGGACAACGAGGGTGAGTAGCTTAGGTTGCTTATTGTGCGCCACGTGAGTTTCTCCTTCCTTTCGGTCATGCAGCGATCGTGCAGCCCAATTGCTGCACCGCGATTCTATTATAGACGAAAGTGCAGCAATTGTGATAACGGGAATGGAACCAGAAAACGATGCAGCATGCGCACATTTGCGGCTGGCGCATGGCAGCCTACGATCCAAATGATCTTGTCATTCAGCTAGAAATGTGGCAAACTATGGCAAGGCATGATGGATTCATGGTGTGCATGCAGAGGCCACCCACCAGCCAATGGTCAAACCCGTTGGTCTCTATTGGAGGCCCGCCTTGACTCAATTCAGACGGCATTTTTACGCCGGAATGTGTGACCGGCTGCAGGTGCCGCAGCCGGTCGTCCACATTGTCGTTGCGGTGCTGGTGGGTCTGGCCAGCGGTGTAGGCGTCTGGATCTTCAAGCTGATGATTGAGCTGGCACAGCGCCTGGCCTTTGGTACACTTGGCGGCTGGCTGGGTCAATACGGCAGCTGGACTGTGGCGCTGATCCCGATCATCGGTGGTTTGCTCGTGGGTGTGTTCCTGCGCTTCTTCATTGGTGAAGAGCGCTACCACGGCGTCGCCGGGATCATGGAAGCGGTGGCGCTGGCAGGCGGCCGTCTGCGCTACCGGCGGATACCGGCCAAGTCGGCCGCCTCGGCCCTGTCGATTGGTTTTGGCGCCTCGGTCGGACCGGAAGACCCGTCGGTGCAGATCGGTTCGAACATCGGCTCGATGACTGGGCAGGTTTTACGGCTTTCGGAGGAACGGGTGCGTGCCCTGGTGGCGGCGGGTGCGGCCGGTGGCATTGCTGCCGCGTTCAATGCGCCGATCACCGGTGTCTTTTTCGCCGTCGAGATCATCCTGGGTGAAATCAGCGGCAGCGGTCTGGGCACAGTCGTCCTGGCATCGGTCGCCTCGGCCGTGTTCATCCAGGCCGTATCTGGCCCGCAGCCGGCCTTCCGCGTGCCGGAATACACCTTCGTATCGCCTTGGGAGCTGCCGTTCTACATCGTGCTCGGCGTGCTCGCTGGGATCATCGCCGCGGTGTACATTCGTGCGCTGTATCAGGCGCAGGATATCTTCCACGCGTGGGCGGCGCCGCGCTGGCTCAAACCGGCTGCAGCGGGACTCATCGTCGGTGTGGTGGGTATTTTTCTGCCGCAGATTTTTGGCGCCGGCTACAGCACGATCGAGGGCATTCTCAACGGCGCCTCCTACAGCGTTGGCCTCTTGTGTGCCCTGCTGGTGGCCAAACTGATCTTGACACCGGTGAGCATTGCCGGTGGTTTCCTGGGTGGTGTTTTTGCACCGTCGCTGTTTCTGGGCGCAACGCTGGGCAGTGCGTTTGGCCAGGTCGTCGCACGCCTGATTCCGGCCGTGCCAACCGAGCCGGCCGCCTTTGCCCTGGTGGGTATGGCGGCGGTGCTGGCCGGCGCGGTGCACGCACCGATTACAGCCATTCTGCTCCTGTTCGAGATGACCAACGACTACCGGATCATCCTGCCGCTGATGGCTGCCGTGATCATCAGCCTGGTGATCGCGCAGCGTTTACAGCCGGAGTCGGTCTATTCTCTGGCATTGGCACGCAAGGGCATTCGGCTCGATCGTGGGCGCGACATCGAAGTGCTCGAAGCACTCACGGTCGTCGAGGTGATGGCACCGCCGATGGGCGTGTTTCACGAAACCGATACGCTCGAGACCGCGGCCGACGTGTTTTCACACACCCGTACGCATGGCCTACCGGTGTTGGACGCAGCCGGTAGTCTGGTGGGCATCCTGACGGTCAGCGACCTGGACCGTGCCCAGGCGCAGAACCTGCAAACCGTGGGTGATGGCTGCACCCGTGATCTGTTGGTCGCTTTCCCGGACGAGAGCCTGGCCACTGCCTTCCGCCGTATGGGCCAGCGTGACATTGGCCGGCTGCCGGTCGTCGCGCGTGAGGATCCGCACCATTTGCTGGGTGTCCTGCGCCGTACCGATCTCCTGCGGGCCTACGACGCGGCCCTGACCCGGCGCGCGGTCACCCGCCACCGTTCCGATCAAGTGCGCCTGGGCACGATGAGTGGGCTCGGTGTCCAGGAATTCAGAGTGGCGGCCGGCGCGCCGTGCGCCGGCAAGCGGATCCTGGAGGTGCGTTGGCCGGCCGAATGCGTCGTCGCCTCCGTGCGCCGGGGGCGCCGGGTTTTGGTTCCGCACGGTGACACGGTGCTGCAATCCGGCGATGTGCTCGTCGTCGTCGCCGATCAGCAGGCCAGTGCCGAAGTTCGCCGGCTGTGTCAAACCACGGTGATGACGGACACGGTCCGCTGAGTTCAAATGTGTGACAAGGGGTTAAACCATGCTGGAGAACACAACCACCCCCGACGAACGCATTACGACACGTCCGCTGCGTGACGATCAGGACTTCTGGCGTCTGCGCGACTTGCTCGTCCAAACGGTACCCATCACGCCGGTCGGTTTTAACTGGGACATGCGTCGGCTGGACGGCAAACGTTTCTATAATGCTGACCTGAATGCCAACCGCTTGCAGGTGCGGCCGGTGCAGCTGTGGGAGACACACGCCGGCGAGCTCGTCGGTGCTGTGCTGTCCGAAAGCGCTGGAGATGCCCATTTGCAGGTCCATCCCGATGACCGCTACCTCGAAGGGGAGATGATCGACTGGGCGGTGGCGAACCTGGGTGCACCGCTGCCCAACGGCGCTGGCACGCAGCTTGAGATCTACACTATGGAATACGACGCCCTGCGCCAGCGCCTGCTTGCGGCGCGCGGCTTCGTCAAGACCGAATACTGGGGCATGATCCGTCACCTGCGCCTGGGCCGGCAGCCGCTGGCGCCGCCTGTGCTGCACCCAGGTTACACGATGCGTGCCACCCATCCTGACGATTTGGCCGACTGCCAGCGCATCGCCGACCTGCTCAATGCCGCGTTTCGCCGCACCTTCCACAACGCCATGGAATACCAGAACTTCTGCCGTCTAGCCCCGTGTTTCATACCGGCGTTGGACCTGGTCGCGGTCGCACCCGACGGCACGTTTGCCGCCTATGCGGCCATTCCCTACGACGACGTCAACCGGCGCGGCATTTTCGAGCCGGTGTGTACACATCCCGCTCACCAGCGCAAGGGGCTGGCCCAGGCGCTGATGCAGGAAGGGCTGCTGCGGCTGCGGGCACGCGGTGCGGTCGATGTCACCGTCGACACGGGAGACATGACACCGGCCAACCGGCTGTACGACAGCCTGGGCTTTACCGAAGCGTACCAGGGATTTGCCTGGCAGAGGACCTGGTGAAAGGAGCCATCCGTTGGTAGCGGCCATCTGGTGGGGCGGGCTGGCAGCCGCCTCGCTGCTCGTTGGCTATATGCTGGCCACGCGCGGACTCTCCAACCGCACCATCGGCATGGTGATGGGCATCGGCGCGGGTGCGCTGCTCAGCGCGATCGCCTACGAGCTGATCCCGGAATCGATGGTGACCGGGTGGGGCACGGCCATCATGCTGACGCTGGGTGCACTGGCGTTTTTTGCCGGCGACTGGCTGATCGACCACCGCGGCGGCGCCGAGCGTAAGGCAATTGCCAGCGAGGAACCAGCTGGCTCCGGCGCGGCCATCTTCATCGGCACCCTGCTCGACAACGTGCCCGAGTCGATCATCCTGGGCATGAGCCTCGCCCTGGGCGGTGCCGTCAACGTGGCCTTTCTGGCCGCGGTGTTCGTCTCGAACCTGCCGGAGGGTGTCGCAGGATCGGTCAACCTGGCCGCGGCGGGGTACTCGCGGCGCAAGGTTTTTTGGATGTGGAGCCTGCTGGTGCTCATCTCGGCCGCCTCGGCTGGGCTTGGTTACCTCCTGGCGCATACGCTGCCCAGCGTCGACGGACGCTATGCCCAGGCTTTTGCGGCCGGCGCCATGCTGACGATGCTGTCGGACGCCATGATGCCGGAGGCGTTCGAGCACGGCGGTAAGCTGGTTGGGCTGTTCACCGTATTTGGGTTCCTGGCCGCCGCGCTACTGTCGTTCATGGGGTAACAGGCCATCCCTATGTTATCTCAATCACCCGTACCAGTACCGCCTGTGGAACCACGTGCCAGCAACCCCTTTGCGCGCACGGCACGTCCGCGCGGGCTCGGCCGTTGGGTTCCGGCCCTGGCCACACTGCGCACCTACCAGCGGTCGTGGCTGGGCAAAGACCTGGTGGCCGGGCTGGTGCTGACCGCCGTCCTCGTCCCGGTGGGCATGGGTTATGCCGAGGCAGCCGGGTTGCCGGCGATCTATGGCCTGTATGCGACCATTGTACCCTTGATGGCGTATGCCGTTTTCGGGCCCAGCCGGATCCTGGTGCTGGGGCCCGATTCGTCGCTGGCCGCGATCATCGCAGCCACCATCGTGCCACTGGCGGCCGGTGACCCGGATCGCCTGGTGGCACTGGCCGGCATGCTGGCGCTGCTCACCGGCGCATTGTGCATCCTCGCCGGGCTGGCCCGCTTTGGTTTCGTCACTGATCTGCTCTCCAAGCCCATCCGTCTCGGATATCTGAACGGCATCGCACTCACGGTGCTCGTCGGCCAGCTGCCCAAGCTGCTGGGGTTTTCGGCCAGCGGCGATGGGCTGGTGCGCGAAACCATCAGTTTGGTACAGGGGGTCGCCCAGGGCTTGACCAACTGGAC
>JAYRNS010000918.1:0-6167 GCA_041912075.1 Anaerolineae bacterium | reverse complement strand
GCGCTGGCGTTCATGCCGGCGGAGCTGTCACCGGGCGCAGGTGCGGGCAGCGCGGTTCCCACGCAGGGCGGTGGCTCGACGGGCAGACCGGCTTCGGTGGCCCAGCGGCGCGCTGCATCCGCCTCCTGCGGGTCTGCCGGCACGCGCAGGAGCAGCGCCGGTGTGCCGCCTTCGCCCGCGCAGCGCTCACCCGTGGGCAGCCACCCCACCGGCGCTTCGACAACGGCCGGGTCACGCAGGGCCACCGCTGGCAGGATGATGACACCATCCACCGATGCCTGCGTCGGGAGATCGACCTCTGTGGTGATCGGTACGGCCGGGCTGAGCGCCGTCGTTGTGATTGGCACCGCCAGGGTGACCGGCCGCGTGGGGTCGATGAACAGCTCGGGCACGGTCAGCGGGCAGACCGGGCCACCATCCAATGAAGACAGCTCACATATCGGCGCGTCCAGCAGGCCAGCCGGGCGCACAAACTCGACCGTGGCGCCGTCGGGGCGTACCATGCCATCGAGCTGCGGATCAGCGAAGACCGCTTCCATGAAGCTGTGCCAGATCGGCGCGGCCCCGGTGAGACCCGACGAATTGCGCATTGGCGAGCCGTCGGTGTTACCCGCCCAGACGCCCGTCACCAGATGCGGCGTGTAACCGATGGTCCAGTTGTCGCGGAAATCGGTGGTGGTGCCGGTTTTGGCCGCGGCCGGCCGGCTGAGTTTGAGTTGGCTGTTGGCGCCGAAGGCCGGTGTACGGGCACCGTTGTCAGACAGGATGTGCGTCACCAGGTATGCCACGCGTGGATCGATCGCCGGCGTAGGCGTGACCGGCGTGGCCGTCAGAACCTGGCGACCGGCGCTGTCGGTCATCCGGCCAATCAGGTGCGGCGGGGTGTAGGTGCCGGCGTTAGCCAGCGTGGCATAGGCCGCGGTCAGTTCGAGCAGGCTCACCTCGCCGCCTCCCAGGGTCAGCGAAAGTCCATAACGCGCGGCCGTGTCCTCATCCCAGCGCGTAATCCCCATGGCGCGTGCCGTTGCCAGCAGCGCTGGCAGCCCGACCTGGTCCAGCAGCTTGATCGCCGGCACATTGTATGAGTTGGCTAACGCAGTGCGCAGACGTACCGGCCCGTGGAAACGTCCGTCGTAGTTGACCGGTTGGTAGACCTGGTCGTCGCCGATGGGAAACTCGACCGGGATGTCCCACAGCAGGTGAGCCGGGGAGTAGCCGCGGGCAAAGGCTGCCGCATACAGCACCGGTTTGATCGCCGAGCCGGGCTGGCGCGGCTGCATGGCCACGTTGACCTGGCCAGCGTGCGGGTCGTAGAAATCGACCCCGCCGACGAGCGCCAGGATATCACCCGTACCCGGCTGGATCGCGACCAGGGCTGCATTGTCCATCTGGTAGCGCTGGCGCGAGGCTTCCACCTGCTGGCGCACGAGCGTCTCGGCCTGGGTCTGCAGCCGCAGGTCGAGCGTCGTCGTGATTGTCAGCCCGGCGCGTCCAACCGCTTCGGCGCTGCCCAATGTCGCCGCCAGCTCCTGCTGCACGGCGGCGAGCGCGTGGGGTGCCAGGTGAGGGACCTCGGCACTGCGGAAGTTCAACGGCTCGGCAAAGGCGGCCTCGGCTTGGGCCTGGCTGATCACGCCGTTGCGTGCCATCAGCGCCAGTACCACACCCTGGTAGGTCTTGGCTGTTTCGCGGTTATCCGGTACCAGGGGATCACGCAGGGCTGGCGCGGGCGGCAGTGCCGTGAGCAGCGCACTTTCGGCCAGGGTCAGGTCGGCGGCCGGTTTGGCAAAATAGGTCTGCGCGGCCGCTTCGATACCGTAGGCCAGGTGGCCGTAGTAGACGACGTTGAGGTACATCTCCAGGATTTCATTCTTGGAGAAGCAGCTCGTCAGCTGCTGGGCGAGCGAGGTCTCTTCGAGCTTGCGGTCGAGCGAGCGCTCGATGCGCCGCTCGTAGGGCAGGGCAATGTTGCGTGCCAGCTGTTGGGTGATCGTGGAGGCACCGGAGACGACCGTGCCCTGCTCCTGGTTCTGGGTCACCGCACGCACGATGGCCGACCAATCGACGCCGGGGTTGCTGTAGAAGGTTTTGTCCTCGGTGGCCACTGTGGCCAGCTGGGCGGATTGGGCGATCGCGTGCAGAGGTACCCAATAACGACGCCCCTCGTGCCAGAATTCGCCCAGGGGTGTGCCGCTGCGGTCGACGACGCGGCTGGTGAGAAACAGCTTGGGCGCCGGTCCGGGCAGTGCAACCATCTGCGCTTCGACCGTGTCGATCAAATGGCTGCCCACGCGCACCTGGTCACACGGGCGCGGCGGGCGCGTGCAGGCAGGTATGGCACTGAGGATGGTTAGAATTGCCAGGACAACCAGGATTGAGCGAGCGCGTCGGTTCATGCACGTTATGACGTTTGGATGGCGGTTGTGGTTTCGTGGCCGTCCGCGAATGGCCGTCCGCGAATATAACGCGAATTAGCGAATTCGCGATATATTAGCGAACGGCCATGGCGCGGACGGCCATTCGGAAAACTCGCCTTCATGCACTATAATTCACACATCTCGCAAAGGAGTACACCATGTCAACCCACTTTCACGCAACCCTGGCACGCTGGCTGGCGTTGGTGGCGGTCGTCACCCTGCTGGCCGGCGTGCTGCCTCCATCGGTGCAGGCTGCACCCGCTGCACAGACTTCCAATCCCTGGTTCGACGTTAACGAGAGCGACATCGTCGTCGCCGGTCCGCGTTGGATTGTGCCGCAGGTCTATCGTACGCTCGGTCTGGACGTGCCGGCGCTGCAGGCCCTGCTGGCTACGGCACCCATGGAGTTCACCCCGGCCGGTCAGAATTCGCAGGTCATCCTGGCGCTGCCTCTGCCCGACGGTGGCTTTGGCCGCTTCCGTATCGTCGAATCCCCGGTCATGGCACCCGAGCTGGCGGCGCAGTTCCCCGAGATCAAAACCTACGCCGGCCAGGGGATCGACGACCCCACGGCGACGACACGTTTCGACTGGACGCCGGTGGGCTTCCACGCGATCATCTTCGGGCTCAGCGGCACGGTCTACATCGACCCCTTCAGCCGCAGCGACACGACGCACTACATTAGTTACTATGCGCGCGACTTCGTGCCCAGCCCGGACAAGAGGTACATCGAAATCCTGCCCGACGCCAAAGAGACCGGTGCGCTGAAGAAAGAACTCGCTGCGCTGGTGGAAGCCGGCGTCCTGCCACCCACGGGGCCGCAGCTGCGCACCTACCGGCTGGCCGTGGCCGCGACCGGTGAGTACACCATCTTCCACGGCGGCACCGTGCCGCTTGGCCTGGCCGCCATCGTCACGTCGGTCAACCGCGTCGACGGCGTGTACGAGCGTGAGGTCGCCGTGCGCATGGTGCTGATCGCCAACAACAACCTGATCGTCTATACCGATCCGAACACCGACCCCTACACCAACAACAACGGCGGCACCATGCTTGGCCAGAACCAGGCCAATCTGGATGCCGTGATCGGTAGTGCCAACTACGACATCGGGCACGTTTTCAGCACCGGCGGCGGTGGCGTCGCCGGGCTGGGGGTCGTGTGCGTGGCGGGTAACAAGGCCCGCGGCGTGACCGGTTCCTCAGCCCCGGTCGGCGACCCGTTCGACATCGACTACGTTGCCCACGAGATGGGGCACCAGTACGCCGGCAACC
This sequence comes from Anaerolineae bacterium, assembly GCA_041912075.1. Taxonomy (GTDB): domain Bacteria; phylum Chloroflexota; class Anaerolineae; order SSC4; family Amarolineaceae; genus SSC4. The sequence goes on along the minus strand of JAYRNS010000918.1, from coordinate 2,481 downwards.
ACTCGTTCAACGGCAATGCCGGCTCGTGTGGCGGCGGCAACCGCAACGCCCCTACCGCCTACGAGCCCGGCAGCGGCTCGACGATCATGGCCTACGCCGGCATCTGCGGTGCGCAGGACCTGCAGCCGCACAGCGACGACTACTTCCACGGTATCAACCTGGACGAGATCAGCACCTTTGTCTCCGCCGGTTCCGGCAGCAGCTGCGATACAGTGACCAACACCGGCAACAGCGCGCCCACCGTGAACGCGGGCGTCGGCGGTTTCACCATCCCGGCGCAAACGCCGTTTTCCCTGACCGGCTCGGCCAGCGATCCCAACGGCGATGCCCTGACCTACAACTGGGAAGAGTTCGACCTGGGCTCGGCCGGCGCACCGAACAACCCGCTCAACCCGCCGTTCTTCCGTTCCTGGCCAGCCACCATCAGCCCCACGCGGACCTTCCCGCGGCTGAGCGACCTGGTCAACAACACCACCGTCATCGGCGAGGTCCTGCCCAACGTCACGCGGGCCATGACCTTCCGTTTGACGGCGCGTGATAACCGTACGGGTGGTGGCGGGGTCAACTCGTCCAGCCTCACGTTCAACGTCACCACGGCCGCCGGTCCCTTCCAGGTGACCGCACCCAACACCGCCGTCTCGTGGACGGGTACGACCCAGCAGGCCGTCACCTGGAACGTGGCCAACACCACCGCGGCACCGGTCAGCTGTGCCAACGTCAGCATCCTGCTCTCGACCGACGGCGGTCTGACCTACCCCACGACGCTGCTCGCCAGCACGGCCAACGACGGCAGCGAAAACGTTGTCGTGCCCAACGTCAATACCACCACCGCGCGTGTGCGCGTGGGATGCACGACCAACATCTTCTTCGATATCTCGAACGTCAACTTCACGATCGTGCCGGGATCCGCACCCGACTACACGCTGGACGTCACCCCGGATACACAGTCGGTCTGTGCGCCCGCCAACGCGATCTACACGGTCAACCTGGGCAGCCTGGCCGGTTTCAGCAGCCCGGTCACGATGAACGCCACCGGTGTACCGGCGGGCGCCACCTCGTCGATCGTGCCCAACCCGCTGACCCCACCGGGTGCATCCACCCTGACCATCGGCAGCACGGGCAGTGCGGCACCCGGCAGTTACACCCTGACCGTCAACGGCACCGGGGCCAGCATCAACCACAGTGACACCGCGGTCCTGAACCTGGCGACGCAGGCACCGGGTGTGCCGGTGCCGACCTCACCCGCCATCGGCGCCACCAACGTCGTCTTGCAGCCGACCCTGACGTGGGCTGCGGCCGCGCAGGCGACGACCTACGACGTGCAGGTGGCGACCGACAGCACCTTTACGCAGATTGCGGCCACCGCCAGTGGTCTGACGGGGACAAGCTACGCGCTGCCCAGTGCGCTGAATGCAGGTACCACCTACTTCTGGCACGTGCGCGCCAACAACGCCTGCGGCACGGCCCGCTGGTCGGCGGTGTTCCGCTTTACGACGACCGGGACGTCGGTCGCATGTCCGGCGGGTACCACGACGCGTGTCCTGTACAGCAACAACTTCGAGACCGGGGCGGCGGGCTGGACCCACAGCGGCACCGGGGACACCTGGGCGCTGTCGACGGTACGCGCGCACAGCGGCACCACCTCCTGGCTGGGTGTCGATTCGGCGACGGTCAGCGACCAGCGGCTGGTCTCGCCGGCAGTGGTACTGCCCACGGGCGAGAACCCGGTCACCCTGGCCTTCTGGAACTACCAATCGATGGAATCCAACGGCCCTACCGCCTGTTACGACGGCGCGATCCTCGAAGCCTCGACCAACGCCGGCAGCACATGGACGCAGGTGCCCAATGCCAGCCTGCTGACCGACCCGTACAATGGGCCGGTCGATAGCGGTTTTGGCAACCCGTTGGCTGGGTTGAGCGCCTGGTGTGGGGATCCGCAGGACTGGCTCAATTCGGTTGCCAACCTGAACAGTTACGCCGGGCAGAGCGTCAACCTGCGTTTCCGGCTGGGGACCGACAGCAGCGTCAACCGCGAGGGCTGGTATATCGACGACGTCGTCGTACAGTCGTGCCAGGCCGCCTGTTACTGGCCCGACGTCAACTGCTCGTGCGGTGCCGGCTCGACGACGATCGACGTGTTGGATATCACCACCGCGGCCAATGCGTGGTCTGGCTTCCAGTCGACCGGCGCCTACGTCCTGGCCGCCGACGTCAACTGCCGCGCCGCCGGCGGCTGCGACGGCACCAACGACATCCTCGACATCCAGGCGGTCGCCTCCATGTGGGGAACGGCCTGCCAGTAGGGTTCTTGCCACAGAGGACACGGAGAGCACAGAGATTTGTGAGAAAACCTCTGTGTCCTCTGAGTCCTCTGTGGCCAACAAAGGAGGTTTCTTTATGTCTGATCCATTGACAGAATCGATCATTGGCGCGGCGATCGAGGTGCACCGGGTGTTGGGGCCGGGGTTAGAGAAATATCGT
>JAYRNS010000917.1:0-2331 GCA_041912075.1 Anaerolineae bacterium | reverse complement strand
TATTCGGGGATGCCGGGGTACATGCGGCTGACCGCAAAATCCTGGCTCTGGTCATAGATGCCCCGCAGGACCCGCCACCCTTCCTGGACCAGCCCCCGTCGATAGAGCGCGTTGGCGTACATCACCGCCATGTGGCTGAACATGGCCCCGTTTTCCTTGTGGCCAAAGGCAAAGCCGAAAGCCCGTCCCAGGTTGAGCATCACCTCAGCAAAATCAGTGTTCAACCGGTAGCCGCCGACGGTGGCGTCGAACAGGTAACGATCGGCGGCGCGCACGATCTGGCGGGCCTGCTCGTCGTCGGCGATGCCGGCCATCAGGGCAAACACCTGGCCGGTCAGCGTCATGCGTACGCCGTTGGGATGTGCGCCCTCGACGCGGCGGCCATCATCGTCGTAATAACCGTTGAACCAGCCGCGCCCCTCGGCGTCTTGAATCCATTCCTGCTGACGCAGGTGGTCGCGCAGCCAGGCCGCCTTAGCGGTGAGGTCCCGCGCCAGGTCGGCGGCGGCCACGCGCACCTTCTCGCCGGTCACGGTGTGGCGAACCGTGTCGAAGTAGCCGGCCAGGCGGTCACGCTTGGCCTGGGAACTGCTGTAATCCACCGCCGTGGAGAGCGTATCCAGCAGGGGCAGCAGCTCGGCGGCCAGCTCGACCTGGGGGACGCCCTGCTGTGCCAGGGCCTGCACCAGCTCGGCCAGCTCCTGCAGGTTGCCGGCGTACAGTGCAGTGAACGCCACGCTCTCGCCGCGGCGGTGCGCCATGTCCAGGCCGTCGTTCCAGTCGGCCCCTTCCAGGAGCCGGGTCTTGCCGGCATCGCCGACGTTGTAGAAGGCCGTCAGGTGCTGCACGAGGAGGTGCTCGAGAACGGTACCCTGGTAGGGATCACCGGCGGCGGTGCGCAGCACGGTGCCCTGCTGCGGCTGCCATGCGGCGTCGACCTGCTGGCAGCGGTGGGATACGTGGTCTTTGAAGTAACCTTGCGGCCGCAGGAGGAAGCCGAAGTCGCCCGTCTGGTCCAGGTAGAGCCTGACGGTCAGCAGGGGCCAGGCACCGTGATCCATCCACACCCGCGGGATGTTGTTGCGGTCGGCCTTGAACTCGCCCGGCTGGCGGCCGACGATCGTGGCGTTGCTGCCGTCGATGCGCACGCCGGCGAAGTTGTCGTGCAGGGCCACACCGATGTCCTCTACCTCCGGTGACATCAAGAGCACACCGAGCTGGTCCTGCCAGAGGTCGCGCCAGCCGCGGCCGCCGCGACCGTAGTCGTGATAGGGCAGAAACGAGTTACCGCACAGCCGCCGCAGAATCGGCTGCACCGTGACCCACTTCATCCACGCAGCGAAACGCGCGTCGCCCGTGCGGAACGCCAATGGCTCGATTTGCTGCTGCCAGTGGGCTTTAGTGGCCTCCAACCAGGTGGCGACGTGCGCGGCGCGGCCGTAACGTTGGACCAGCGCAGTCGTATCTTCCTCGTCAGCCAGGATCGCCAGGATGAGCACGTAGACACGCGACGCACCCGGCGCCAGGGTGACCGGCGCAAAACGCAGCGCGCCGATGGCTTCGTACCCGGCGATGCTGACTCCGGCTGGCTGTCCGGGCGCGTCCGCGTCGACGATGGCGCGCGGCCATTCCAGATTGCCACCCTCGCCGATGAAATCTTGGACGGTTGGGAAAAACGCCACCGGCGGCGTGCCGTCACCCTCCGCACCGAGGACGGCGTAGGTCACGGTGTTCGGCCGGTGCCCGCGTTCGTCGAAGCTCAGGGTCGGGCAGACCAGCACGCCGTGCGTAACCGTATGCACCCGGTGGAGCAGCGAGGTCACGTGGCGGTGGTCGCGCAGGTTGTCGGCCGAGCGGCCGAAGATGGGGATCGCGGCCGTGGGTGTGAGGGCCAGCGGAGCCTGGCCAGTATTGTTTAGCGTCACGTGCAGCAGCTCCACGGTATCGGGGCCGGCCGGGACGAAGCTGAGCACGTCGGCGCGCAGCCCCAGCCGCTCGTTGTGGCGGGTGACCTGGTGCCAGAGCAGCCCGGCCTCCAGCAAGACTGGCTCGTCATCGGACGAGAAGACCTGGGCCAGCTGCGGCGCCGAGTTACCGGTGGCCGACCAGGGCCCGTAACCTTCGACAGTGACCCAGAAGTTGCGCGCCGAACGCGTATTGTGCAGGTCTTCGACCGACACGGGCGGGGTCAGAAAGGTGTTGTGGCCGGTCTTGGTATCGCCGTGCAGCGTCGGCGTCACCACGCCCATCATGCCGGCTTCGTTGACCAGGGGAAAGTAGAGGTAGCTGGACCTGTGGGGCGCCTCCAGGGAGAAAGTGCCATCCTCACTA
>JAYRNS010000916.1:0-4548 GCA_041912075.1 Anaerolineae bacterium | reverse complement strand
TCATGCGTTTTATCTCCTTCATGGTTCTGCTCCCCGTAGCACGGCGGCCACAGCATCGACGGCCAGGTCGAGCTCGGCCTGCGTGATGACCAGCGGAGGCAGCAGACGCAGTACGGTTGGACCGGCCGGCAGGGCCAATAAGCCAGCTTCTTGCAGCTTCTGCAGCACTGGGGTGACACGTTCTTTGAGCTCGATACCCAGCATCAAACCCAAACCACGTACGCTGCGCACACCTGGCAGCGGCAGCACGACCTCACGCAGGCGCTGTAGGGCATAGGTGCCCGTCAATGCTGCCTGTGTGGGCAGATCGCAGGTTTCAATGATATCGAGGGTAACCAGGCCAGCCGCGCACGCCAGGGGATTGCCACCAAAGGTCGATCCATGGCTGCCCGCGGGCAGGGCCGGCAAGTCTTCGTGTAGCAATATCGCTCCAATCGGCATGCCGCCGGCCAGGCCTTTGCCCAACGTCAGGATATCCGGCGTAACGTGGTCGTGCTGGCAGGCAAACCAGCGCCCTGTGCGTCCACAGCCGGTCTGGACCTCATCGACGATCAGGAGCGCGCCCCGCTGGCGGCACAGACGCTGCACAGCAGCCACAAACCCTGGCGAGGCCGGCCGGACGCCACCTTCACCCTGCACGACTTCGAGAATCACTGCGGCCACCTGGTCGTCGAGGGCCTGGTCCAGCGCATCGAGGTTGTCGAAGGGTACGTGGCGGAAGGCTGGCACGAGGGGCTCGAACGGTCGGCGGTAGGCCGGCTCCCAGGTGGCGCTCAGACTGCCAAAGGTCCGCCCGTGAAACCCGCGCTGCATGGCAACGAACCCCGGACGCCTTGTCAGCAGACGAGCAAATTTGAGCGCGCCCTCAACCGCTTCGGTGCCGGAGTTACACAGAAAAACTCGCGTCAGACCCGCAGGTGCCAGTGCCGTAAGGCGTACGAGAAACGCGGCACGGCGATCGTTGTAGAAGATCTCCGGGCAGGTCGCCAGAGTCTTGGCCTGCTCAGCCAGGGCGGCCGCCACCGCGGGATGTGCATGGCCAATCAACGCCACGCCCTGACCGCTGGTGCAGTCCAGATAGCGACGTCCCGCATCGTCCCACATCCAGACACCGTCACCGCGTACGATGGCCAATCGACGTTTGGGGTAGCAACCGCTCGTGTGGCGAGATTCCAGCTCGATGACGTTGGGCATGATGCTCACGGCTGGCCGGCACCTAGTGGTGCCGGCGATGCGCTGATGTGCGTGCCGCCGCCCGCCAAGGCCGTCACCACCGGCTGGTCGGCCCGCCCATCGCCGATAATGACATGCGGCACGCCCGCCGCCACCGCCTCCTGCGCAGCCAGGACCTTGCGTTTCATTTTTCCCTTCGCGTAGTCAGTGGCTGTTGCGAGCTCGTCAGGGGGGAGATAGGCAAGCAGGGAGGACGCGTCGGGAAACACGCGTAGCAGCCCAGGCGCACTGGTAAGCAGAACCAGTGTCTGCGCACCCATGGCCGCGGCCACCGCAGCGGCCGCGCGGTCCCCGTCGACGTTGATCGCCTCGTTTTGGTGACTCAGGGCAGGGGGAGTGAGGACGGGGAGGTGGCCGGCTGCGAGCAGGAGGCGCAGCAGTTCGCAGTTCACCTGTTCGACCTTGCCGGTGTAGTCGTCACGCAGCACGCGCACGCGCCCATCTTCCACCACGCGCAGGGTGTCCTTACGGGCGCCACGCAGTAGGGCGCCATCCAGCCCGCTGAGCCCAACAGCATTGACTCCCAGACGCTGCAGCCGCTCGACCAGGCCTTTGTTGATCTGCCCGCAGTAGGCCATCTCGAATATCTCCAGTGTGCGGCGATCGGTCCGCCGGCTGACATGACCAGATGGTGAGGTCACATACTGCGGCGGATGGCCTAAGGCTGTTGCCAGCTCATCGGTCGTTTCGGCTCCGCCGTGGACGAGGATGGTGCGCTTGCCTGCCTGATACCGCTGCGCCACGTCGCGGCACAGGCCGTCCAGGTTTAGATCACGCCCACCGCCTATCTTGATGACAATCATACGTGCCCCTACCTTGTCCTCCTATACTGGATGCAGCCCCGAAAACGTCAGGCCGCAGGTCTCGTCCCAACCGCACATGAGATTTAGACACTGAACCGCCGTGCCAGCCGCACCTTTCATGAGGTTGTCAATCGCACACAGCGCCACGACACGCCCCGACGCCGGATCCAGCTCGAAGCCGACGTCGACAAAGTTACTGCCGGCTAGAATCTTGGGTTCGGGGTAACGATAGATGCCCTGGCGCTCTTTGACAATTCGCACAAACGGCTCATGCTGGTAAGTGGTACGGTAGGCTGCCCAAATATCTTTCTCGGTCAGCGTGCGGTCACGCAGAAACAGGTGGGCCGTAGCCAGAACGCCGCGCACCATCTCGACCGCGGTGACTGTCAAGTGCAGCGGAGGCACAGGTCCCAACGCCGCCAGCGCCTGCAGCACTTCTGCGGTATGCCGGTGGCCGGTCGGTGCGAAGCTGCGCACGGCACCACTGCGTTCGGGGTGGTGGGAGGCCGGGCCGGCTGCGGCACCGCCTTCGCTGGAACCGACTTTGACTTCCACGATGACGTCGCGCGCAGGGTCAGCCAAACCAGAACGGAACAACGGCCACACAGCCAGGATCGTTGCCGTAGCGTTGCAGCCCACGCCGCTGACGTACCGGGCACCTGCCAACTGTGCCCGGTGCAGCTCAGGCAAGCCGTACACAAACCGGTTCAGCCACAGCGGCGACAAGTGCGATTGTCCATACCACTTCGCATAGTCAATTTCACTACGCAGGCGAAAATCTGCACTTAGATCGACCACACAATCCGCCAGCGCCGCCAGCTGCTCGATCTGCTGTTGGGCAGCGCCGTGGGGCAAACAGGCAAACAGTACATCCACCGGCTGCACGTCAGCGGCGTGCACGAATTTGAGCCGGGTCCGCCCGCGCAGGTTGGGGTGCACGAAGTACACGAATTTGCCCGCATTCTGTTCGGAGGTCACCTGTGTCAACTCGACATGTGGGTGGTCCAGCAGCAGTCGCAGCAGTTCACCACCCGTGTAACCCGATGCGCCCAGAATGGCCACACGGCGGCGTCCACTCACAGCCTGCCTCCATTGGCGTGCCGCACCTGCACCGGTTGATCAGCGGTTGCGCGGGAGCTAGCGTTAGCCGCATCCCAACCATTCGTCGCCACGCGTACGGCAAAATCGACGATGCGGCCAGGGATATCAACTCCGGTAGGTTCGATCGAATTACGAAACTCCATGGTGTAGTTGACTTCGTTGATCAAGAGACCGCGATCGGGGTCTTCGAAAACGTCCAGTGCCACCACGCCACCACCCACTGCCTGAGCGGCACGTACACACACATCATTGAGCTCGGGTGTGACCGGACAGACGACCGCCTGGCCACCGCGGGCCGTGTTGGTGATCCAATGCGGCGAACTGCGATAGATCGCACAGATCGTCTCGTTACCGACGACGAAGGCCCGGATATCCCGCCCCGGTTTACGCACGTATTCCTGGATGTAGAATATCGAATGGTGGTAGGTGCCGAGCACCTCTTTATGCTCCAGGATGGCCTCGGCCGCCTCACGGTCGTTGATCTTACTCAACAAGCGGCCCCACGAACCCACGGCCGGTTTGAGCACCACCGGGTAACCGAGCTGTTCGATGGCCGCCAACGCTGATTCAGGTGTAAATGCCACCAGCGTGCGCGGCGATGGCAGCCCGTGCCGGCACAGAGCGCTGGTCGTGAGCAGCTTGTTGCCGCAGGTGTCGGCCACTTGAAAGGTATTGACGGTCGGAATGCCCGCATCGTTGAGAATGCGCAGCGCATACAGGGCACGGCTGTGGTTGATGCAGCGTTCGATGACCACGTCGTAGTGGAAACCATTACGACCGAGTTCGAAGATCGCGCTGCGGTCGTCGATCACCTCGAAATCGAGGCCGCGCGCCTCCAGGGCCGCAAAGATCAGCTTTTCTTCGACGCGGATGCGGGAACACAGGACGCCAACGTGCATGGGCTACTCTCCCCAGTCTTCTTCGACCTCGGGTGCCAGGTCGACGGTGGGTGGTTCGAGGCTGATGACTTCGAGTTCTGCGCCACACTCGGGACACTGCATGATCTCCCCGGCCAGCATACCGGTCAGATCGAGTTCCGCGGCACATTCAGGACAAGTGGTGTTCATGACAAATCTCCTTGTTGTTGTAACGACGCGCCCGGGGGCGCGTGGTGTGTCTTTCCATCGCAAATAGAGTCACGCTGGTCTGCGTGACCTACAGGTTGGCGATCACAGCCTTGGTCACCTCGCTGGTGGTCGCGCGGCCGCTCAAGTCGGGGGTTCGAGGGCCGGTGACCAGCACCTGATCGACTGCGCCTTCGATGCGCTGCGCCGCTGCAGTTTCACCCAGTCCGCGCAGCAGCTGGGCAGGGGCGCGTTTCGGGGCCTGGGTATTGGCAACCCCTGGGCCGGCGATATCTGGCGCAGAACCATGGACCGGTTCGGCCAGCACAAAGCTGTCACCCAGGTTG
>JAYRNS010000915.1:0-2703 GCA_041912075.1 Anaerolineae bacterium | reverse complement strand
TGTTGGGTCTCGATCGCGGTGGTGACGAGGTAGATGGCCTGCTGCAGGTGGTGACGTGAGCTTTCGAAGGCCTGCATGGCCAGGCTGAGCTGCTGCACGGCCTGGGTGAGGGTCAGCTGCTCGCTGGTACCAGCGTCGCGACGACTCTCGCGCGTGCGGGGGGTCTGATCGAGGGCTGACAGTTCGCTGGCAGACGCACCGGAAACAATCTGCTGGTACAACGCCTCGGTCTCGTCCATGGGTGGCAGACCGAGCTCGGTTTGCAGGACACTGCTGCACGTGTTGTACTGACGAATGGCCAGTGACCGCTGGCCGCTGCGCAGATACAGACGCATCAGCTGACGGTGCACCTCTTCGCGCAGCGGGTCGATCGCCAGGATTCTTTGGCCAGCTGCCAGCGAGGCCCTGGTGTTGGCTGTGCCATCGTAGTAGTCCATCAGCTGCGCCAGGCAGTCCAGATGCAGAGTGCGCATCTGCTCACGTTCACGCAGCGCCCAGTCATCGTAAAAGCCCTCCAGAAGCTCACCATCGTAGAGGGGAAGGATACTCTCGAGCTCTGCGGCGTGGGACGCCGTCATGTCGGATACGGGCACGGCCCGCACATGCCGTGCCGCCGTTTCGAACATGACCAGGTCGACCCAGTGGTCGCTCTGCCAGTTGAAGCTGATTTCGCCGGAAGGCAGTGTGACCAGGTAGGTGCCGCGTGGTGTGCCGTCGGGTTCCAGGGCGCGTCGCAGACGCCAGAGAGCGGTGTTGAGTGCATTGCGCGCCTGTTCCTGGGGCTGGTCACCCCAACGCAGGCAGGCGAGAACGTCGCGCGGCTGGCAGCGCTCGCGATGCAGCAGCAAAAAAGCGAGCAGGGCGCTCGCGGTGGGGGGCATTTTCACTTCTGCGGCATCCTGTGTATGCGTCACACGGATGCGTCCGAAAAGGCAAATATGGAGACTGTCCATCAACGTGCTCCTGGTGGATTGGCGATGAAGGGTTCGCACGCACGGTGCAAGGCTCCACGCACGGGACAGTTGCTGTTGGTCAAGCGTCAGGCTGAACGTGGCCGACGATGGCACAAACAACTCCATCATGTATTGACCCTGCCCGTGATGGTTTTGTTACAACCGGTTACGCCCGACAGTAGCCTATTGCCTGATTCGACCGTACGGGACTCTTCGTGATATCATAGGCGCATCGTACCTCCCTCCGCCTGGTGTAGCGCGGAGACGGTGATTTGCCTCGATGCGGGTAACATTCGCACAAAGGCAGCCAAAACAAATCGCGCAAGGAGCGCAATACCCGATGCCCACGACGATCGACTTTTTACGCAATGAGAAAAACCCTGTCTCATTCGCTGCCGGTCAGAAGATTTTTAGCCAGGGCGACGCAGGAGATGCCATGTATGGGGTGGTGGAAGGCACGGTAGAAGTATTTCGCCAGGGGACCGTAATTGATTCGTTGGGACCGGGCGAAATCTTCGGGGAGATGGCGATTCTCGATCACCAACCGCGCAGCGCCGATGCCGTGGCCAAAACCGACGTCAAACTGGCTGTGGTCGACGAAAAGCGGTTTTTGACTCTCGTTCAAAACCACCCTTACTTTGCGCTCACGGTGATGCGAGTCATGGCCGAACGCCTGCGCCGTTAGCGCCTATCAATCCCCGGGGTTGGGTGCAGGAGTGGCAATGGCGTTGAGGGCATTGGGGCGGGCGGCGTTGCATGGTCCAGCGGCTCCCAGCGGGCTTGTGACAGATCATAGGGAAATGGCGTACTCTGGGCCAGCCAAAGCGTACCGTCCGTGGAAAAGGCCAGCTGCTGTACATCGGCGGGTGCCTGGGCGTCGCGTTCCCAGCCAACCCCCCGCAGCCGCAGCAGACCCTGGTAAGTGACTGCCAACAGCGTGCCATCGGATGCAAACGCCAGGTCGTTGGCGCCCCATTCGGGCAGGACAGCCATCTCCTGCCAGGCCAGGCCAGCGAAGCGCAGCAGGCGCACCTGATCCGCAACTGCCCACACGGCACTATCCGGCGCCACGATCAACCTGTTGACCCACAAGGGCTGTCGTGCCTCGATGTCATGGCCCACCAGCCGGCCGGCATACCACGACCGCTGGGTGCCTTCCCACGCAGCCAGCCACAAGGCCCCATCGGGTGTCACGGCCGGGTGATTCGCCAGCCGGTCGTCGATGGTCCATGCGCCATTGGTGTAATGCCCGAGCGCAAAACCCCTGGCCGCCCACAGGGCACCATCCGATGTGAAGGCCACGTCGATGATGTTGCCGTGCAGGAGATCGCAGTTTTCGATGAGTGTCTGCCAGGACTGACTCTCGAAACGTAGGAGCTGGCAGCCCATGCCGGCCCACCGGGTACCGTCTGGGGCCACTGCGAGGAGTTGTGCAGTGGCCGTGGGAAAAAAGTACGTCGTTTCACCTTGCAGCGTGCGCACGATGCCCCCACCGCGCGGGTGAAAATCGAAGTTGCCGTAGGCGTACCACAGCGCACCGTCGGGCGTGGTGACAAGGTTGGTCACCGGCAGCTGGGGCGCCGGCGTGACGGTCGGCACGGGTGCCGGCGATAGCGCAGGTGGAGGTGATCCGGCAGGTGGCTGCGCTGAGCATGCCGCCAGCAAGACCATGCAGGTGACTGCGAGCGCCCATTGGCAGCAATTTTTCACGCGTGTGCTCCTGTATCATTCATTAGTGTCAAGTCACGCC
>JAYRNS010000914.1:0-4455 GCA_041912075.1 Anaerolineae bacterium | reverse complement strand
CTGATCGTGCTGGCCGTCGCGGGGCTGCTGGTGGCGATCCTGCGCCTGGACCAGTTGGGTATCCAGGTCATTGGCGAATTTCCGATTGGTCTGCCACCGTTGGCCAGTCTGCCGCTGCTCAACCTCAGCCTGATCGGTGACCTTTCGACAGGTGCACTGGCCCTGGCCGCTATCGGACTGATCGAAGCCACCTCGATTGGGCGAGCCATCGCCGCCCAAACCAGCCAGCCGCTCAACAGCAACCAGGAATTCGTTGGCCAGGGTATGGCTAACCTGGCCAGCGGTCTGTTTTCGGGCTACCCCGTGTCGGGTTCGTTCAACCGCTCGGCGCTCAACTACAGCGCCGGGGCACGCAGCAGCATCGCCAGTGCCACGGCGGGTGTGGTGGTGCTGGTGGGTCTGCTGGCGTTCGGCCCCTTGATTGCGTGGATTCCGCGGGCGGCGCTGTCGGTTCTGCTGGTGCTGAGTGCGTACAACATGGTCAACTGGAAGGAGATGGGCCGCATCCTGCGCGGCACGCGCGGCGATGCGTTGATCATGGTGGTGACTCTGCTGGCAACCCTGTTGTTACCCCTGCAGTTTGCCGTACTGAGCGGTGTACTGATGTCGCTCGTCTACTACATCGTGCAGACCAGTACCCCGCGCGTGCGCACGGTGGTGCCCGACGAAAGCTTTCGCCACCTGGTCTATCGCCCTGACAAGCCCGTGTGCCCGCAGCTGGGCATCGTCGACATCCAGGGGGATCTATACTTTGGGGCCGTCACCCACGTCGAGGAATCGATCCGTGCGGTACAGCGGCAGAACCCGACCCAACGCTACTTACTGCTGCGCATGCAGCACGTTGGCCAGTGCGACATCAGCGGGATTCACATGTTGGAGACGGTAACCCGGTTGTACCGCGAGCGGGGAGGTGATCTCTACCTGACGCGGGTGCTCGAACCGGTCATGGCCTTGATGCATTCGACCGGTTTCGACCAGTACCTGGGCATGGATCATTTTCTAGAGGGTGACGTAGCCATCGAGCACCTGTTTTACAGGGTGCTCGATCCGGCGATCTGCATCTACGAGAGCGATGTGCGTGTCTTTCGCGAGTGCCAGAACTTGCCACGGCCCGATTACCCCGGCCAGATCACGCTATACACGGAGATACCGGGCGGCCAGATCAGCGAAATGCCGGCGTTACGCGTGTGGCAGCTGCTGCACACCAGCCATCCCCCGGTCATTCTCGACGTTCGTGAAGCGCGCGAGTTCGGGCAAGGGCACATTGTCCAGGCCCAGTCCCTGCCACTGTTTCGCCTGATCACCGAGCGACCGATTCTGCCGCGCGACCGTCTGATCGTGCTGGTTTGCCGCACCGGGCGGCGCAGCAATCGTGCCGCTTACGTGTTGCTCAACCAGGGCTATACCAACACTTTTGTTTTGCAGGGTGGTATGGCGGCATGGGAGGCGGCCGGTCTGCTGGAGGCGATCGATCAAACCGCATAACCGCGTCGTGTCGGCGGCGGCGTGCGAACGTTGCAGGTCAAGCCTGGCGCACGACCCTTCTACAACTTAACCTTTGCCAGGTTTGTGGTATACTAGCCTCACTGTGTCAATGAAACGGCTTTCTCTCCGCTCGCGTTCTGGATGGCGCGAGCACTGGCTGGCGGTGCTGGTTGCGCTGGTTTTTCTGGCACTTGCACTGTGGTACAACATCACGTTGCCGGTCGGTGAATCGGACAACGAAGTTTCGCATTACCGCTACGTTCAATACATCAAGGCCGAAGGCAAGCTGCCACCGACCGATTACGTCTGGCCAGCGGTGCCCACGGCCGATCAGTGCGAAGTGGTCCGGGAGCCGGCTGCGCAGAACCCCGAACATCAGTTTCGCCAGCCCCCTCTGTACTACCTTCTGACTGCCGCAGCGACCGCCTGGCTCGATACCAGCGACAACTGGTGGCCACCCAACAATCCTTTTGGTGTCATGGCGCGCAACAATATCGAGGGCGGCATCAACGTGAGTATTCACTCGGCGCGTGAAGCCTTCCCCTACGAGGGTACCACGCGCGCCGTGCATGTGATGCGTTTTGTCTCGACGCTGATCGGTTTGGCTGGTTTGGTGGCAGTTTATCTGAGTGGACGCCTCGTCTTCCGACTGTTACCGGGGCCGGGGGCCGCGCTGCTCATGGCCACCATTGCCTTTATTCCCACGTACTTGTTCGCAGCTTCTGTCATCACTAACGACATTCTCGCTGGCGCGCTCGGCATGTGGTGTATCTACTTCTGTCTGCGCAGCACCTTGGACAAGGTACACCTCGGTTATTACTGGCTGGCACTGCTGGCGATGACCCTGGCCATTTTGACTAAGTACTACAGCGTCGTGTTGATTTTGCCCATTGGTGTGACCAGTATCTTTCTGCTGGTCAAGGCGCGCCGCGAGGGCAGTAAACGTTTTTGGACAAGCCTGGCCGTCGTGGCATTGGCGGTGATTGCCCATTCGCTGCTGCCCATCTGGTGGTTTATGCGCAATTTGAGCCTGTACGGGACGCTGGTGGTCGATTATCCCAACGTGGCCAAACCGCTGGGGGCCGAGATGGCGTGGGCTGGCAATTCGGCCGCGGCGGGTCTGCTGCGCAAGCTGGTCGAGGATTGGGCCTTTACCTTCGACACCTTTTGGGGGTTGTTAGGAGCCGATGTCGTCCGTCTGCCAACATGGCTGACGTCAACCCTGTTCGTCGTCTGTGTGGCGTGCGGCATCGGTATCATTTGGAAACTGCTCGACAAGCATCAGCCACGTACGCTCAAAGTTCTGGCGCTGCTGGCCCTGGCGTTGTTCCTGGCGGGCGGTGCAATCCTCTACCTGCTGAATGAGCTGGCGGCGCTGCGCGGCCGCTATTTGTTGGTGCTCTTTCCACTGGCCGGCTTTCTACTGGTTTGGGGCAGCAGTGCCCTGCGCACCCGCCGATTCCCCTGGCTGGGCAGCACCCTGCTGGCGGTGCTCCTGTTATCGATCAGCGTCGCGATTCCGGTGGGGCTGATCCAGCCCGCCTATGCACGGCCAGTCACCAGCGCCGAAGTCACCCTGGCACCCGGTGAACAGCCGGTTCACGCAACCTTTGGCGATTTCGCCGAGCTGGTGGCGGTTGAGATCGAGCCCAAGAATATCGCGCCCTACCAGCCACTGCAGGTCACCCTGGTTTGGCGTGTGCTCAAACCAACGACCAACAACTATATTATTGGTGTGCACCTGATTGGCGCCGATCAAACCTTCTACGGCGGCACGGCCCATATGCCAGCCAAAGGCAATTTCGCGACATCCCTCTGGCAACCGGGCGACGTCTTTCGAGATTCCTATCGCCTGTACCTCGAGACCGTGCCAGACCGCAAACTGCCTACGCGGGGCACTGTGAAAATCACGATGTACTGTGCCACGCCGACCGACCAATTGTACGTACCGGTGGCCGATAGTGCCGAGGTGCCTCTGGGCGATGCCATCTACGCGGGCTCGCTGCGTCTGGGGCGACCGGTGACGGCCACGCCGGGCAGTGAGACGCCCGTCCTGGCTCGCTTCGGCAACGAGATCAACCTTCTCGCCGTCACAGACCCCTCGTCCGGGTCTCTCATCGACGGCCAAGGTGCGGCAAGTTTGCCGCTGCAGTTCACCTGGCAGGCGCAGCAGCCACCCCGCGCCGATTATACACTTTTCCTGCACGTTCTCGACGCCGCGGGAAACTATGTCACCGGACTCGATGAGCGCTTGACTCAGGACTACTATCCCTCCAGTCTGTGGTCAGCTGGCGAAGTGGTTACCGATGTGCATCCCTCCGACCTGGCGTCGCTCTTGCGGCTGCCCCAGGGCACTTACCGCCTCACGGCCGGTCTCTACGACCGCCAGACCATGCAAAGGCTGCCGGTCACATCGGCCAGTCTGCCGGCGAATGCGGATGGCATCATCCTGGGCAGCTGGGAGATCACCGGGTCTTCGCTGTTCATACCATTTGCAGTCAACCAACATACGTTGCCTTGACGGCGGCGTTATGAGAGAATTTGGGTAACACCCTCAACCCAACTGATAAGGTTTAGCACGATGCTGGACGTCCTGATCGCACTGTTGCCCTTGATCGCTGCTGCAACCCTGGTTCCGCTCTATCCAGTCATCGTGCTGCTTCTGCTGCAAAGCAGCGGTGGGCTGCGCAGGGCTGTCGCCTTTGTGGCTGGTGCGCTGGCCGTGCGTCTGGTGCAGGGGATTGTCTTTGGTTTTGTGTTTAGCGCGGCAATTGCCTCGCACCCGGACGACAGTGCCCAGGTGATTGCCGACACGCTGTTGCTGGTGGTGGGTATTCTGCTCTTGATCGCTGCCTATAAAAAATGGCGCAAAGAGGCAGACCCCGACGACCCGCCGCCGCAGTGGATGGCGACCCTCGGTGGACTCTCCGGGCTGAAAGCAGTGGGTGCTGGCGCGTTACTCCTGGCCTT
>JAYRNS010000913.1:0-9133 GCA_041912075.1 Anaerolineae bacterium | reverse complement strand
GGACCGTGGAACATCATCAGCGGCCACCACCAGCGGTTGAGCGCGTCCTGCAGCATGGCGCGCTGCGCCGGTGTGCCGGCCGCCAGGGTAACGCACATGTCGTGGCCGTGTTTGAGGTGAAAGGCTTCTTCGTAGCAAATGCGTTTCAAGGCCCGTGCGTAAGGGCCATACGACCCTTCGCTGAGCAGGGTCTGGTTGATGATCGCAGCCGCATCCACCAGCCAGGCGATGACCGCCACGTCCGCCCAGGTCTCGGCCGGGTAGTTGAAGATGTTGGAGTATTTGGACTTACCCGACAGCAGCTCGTCGATCATCTCCTCACGCGGTTTGCCCAGCGTCTCCGCAGCCCGGTAGAGCAGTTGGGCGTGCCCCACTTCGTCCTGCACTTTGGCAATGAGGGCCAGCTTACGCTTGATCGTGGGAGCGTACGGAATCCACTTGCCTTCGGGCAGCGCGCCAACGATTTCGCTGTTGGCGTGCTGGTGGATCAGGCGAATCAACTGCCGGCGGTAGCCGTCCGGCATCCAGTCGTGGGGCTCGACCTTTTCGCCGCGCCCGACGCGCTGTTCGAAGTAGGCTGTTTTGTCTTCGAGTGTCATGTCGTCAGTGATCATGGTACTCCTTTTCTCCAAAATGCCATCAACGAATCCGGCCACGAATGAACGAATCGCACGACGGCCATTCGTTGATTCGTTATCCCCATTCGTTGACGGCCGCCACCGTCACCGCCCCGTCCAGCTCGGTGTCCGCTTCTCGATGAAGGCGCGCATCCCTTCCTTCTGATCCTCGGATGCAAACAGGTAATAGAACAGCAGCCGCTCGAAACCCAGGCTTTCGGTCAGCGCTGCTTCGTAGGCCTTGTTGACCGCCTCTTTGGCAAAACGCACCGCGATCGGTGCCTTGGACGCGATGTCCGCCGCCAGTCTGCAAGCCTCGTCGAGGTATGCCTCCACCGGCACGACGCGCGAGACAAGACCGTAACGCAGTGCTTCGTCCGCCGTCAGCTGCCGGCCGGTGAGGACCATTTCCATTGCCAGGCTCTTGCCCACGGCGTGGGTCAGGCGCTGCGTGCCGCCGGCACCGGGGATGACGCCGATGTTGATTTCGGGCTGGCCAAAACGTGCGCTCTCACTGGCCACGATGATATCACACGTCATGGCCAGTTCGTTGCCACCGCCCAGGACGTAACCGCTGCACGCGGCGATGAGGGGCTTGCTTACTTTGCGCAGCCGGTCCCAACGCCCGATGTTGTTGTGCGTCAGCATGTCGATCGCGGTCGCATCCGCCATTTCTTTGATGTCGGCGCCGGCGGCAAAGGCGCGCGCATCCCCCGTAATCACGATTGCGCCGATGTCAGGATTGGCATCGAAGGTTTCGACCGCCGTGACCAGCGCTTCCATCACCTGGCTGTTGAGGGCGTTGAGCTGTTTGGGCCGGTTGATCTTGACCAGGCCGACGCGCCCGGGCCGGACCTCGGAGATGATGAATTCGTTGTCTGTCGTCTCTGGCATGACCTCTACCTCATTCGGGCAGCGGCTCACCGCACGCGCCGCAGAACTTGAACTGCACAGGCAAATTGTTGGCCCCACACGCCGGGCAGGTCTGCAGGGGCGGGCCCCAGTAGAACTCCGGTGCTTCGTCGTTGGCGCGCGCGGCACGCAGCATGGCGTAGTCGGGCAGGCGCTTTTCGTCGAAGGCTGCGACTCCCTCGATGGTCTCAGGCGATACGTTGTGGATCGACAGCCAGTCACTGCCGTGACCAATGGTCAGGTGCCAGGAGAGATCGCGCCAGAAGTTGAGCTGCTGGCGCGTGTACCGGGTTTTTTCTGGCAGTTTATTATACAGCTTTTCGCACAGCGTGTCGACCGCAGCGTCGAGTTCGGCCCGCGGCACAACCTGGTTGACCAGGCCCCAGGCCAGGGCTTTAGCGGCCGGAATCTCCTCGTTGAGCAGCAGGATTTCACGCGCCCGGCGTTCGCCAACGACCAGCGGCAGAAACTGCGTGGCGCCGGCCAGGGCGACCGAGCCGCGGCTGGTACCTACCTGCCGGATGTAGATATCGTCGGCCGCAATCGCCAGGTCGCAGCTCAAATTGAACTCGTTGCCACCGCCGACAACGATGCCGTTGAGCCGGGCGACGATCGGCTTGCCCAGGTTACGCATCAGCTCGTGGGTGGTGACGAACTCGCGCATCCATTTGAGGTAGTCACGCGGACGCTGCAAGAATTCTTTTTGTTCTTGGAGATCGGCACCGGTACAAAAGGCACGGTCACCCGCCCCGGTCAGCACGACCACCGCGACGCGGTCGTCCCACATCGCATCCTTGAAGGCGGTTTGCAGCTCACGCAGGACGTCGTAATTGACCGCGTTGAGCACCGCCGGCCGGTTGAAGGTGATCCGCGCGACGTAGCCGGTCTTGTCGTACAGGATCGACGTAAACCCAAAGCTGGCTGCGTCCTGCCCCACGTAGCGGCGCATGGCCTAGCCCTCTTCTTTGCCGAACATCATCGTGACGAGGTGCGCGGCAAAGGTCTGCAGGTTTGCGCCAGCTGCGGCCATCTCCGGTGATTTCATGGCCGCTTTGAGCGCCGCTTCGTCGTCGAAGCTCATCTCGGCCATCAAATAAAACCCTTCACCCGAGAGGGTGCGGGTGAAGCGGGTGATTTTGGTGCCGCGCAGACCAGGTACGCGCGCCACCAACGGTAGGTGCGTGCCAAAGTAGGCATGGTCGAAGGCCACGGGGTCGGCCGGCTGTTTGTACAGGGCAACGAGTTTCACGGTCTGTCTCCTTTCACGGGTCACTATGGCTGGCGATTGTCGGCGAGATACTCAAAAATGGCTGCTTCACCCTGCCCCACACCGATGCACATCGTGATCAAACCAAACGGAGAACGCGCAACGCCGGCCGCGCGGCGCTGCATTTCGTGCAGCCAGGTCGTAAAGAGGCGCGCGCCGGTGCAGCCAAGGGGGTGGCCCAGGGCAATGGCGCCGCCGTTGACGTTCGTACGTTCGGCGGGCAGACCCAGGTCTTCCATGCACGGAAGCACCTGGGCGGCGAAGGCCTCGTTGATTTCGACCAGCTCCAGATCGGCGACGGTCAGACCGGCGCGGGCCAGGGCCTTCTGACTGGCCGGAATCGGGCCGAGACCCATCAGACGCGGACTGACGCCGGCCACCGCCGCGGTGACGAAGCGGGCGAGCGGCTGCAGCCCCAGGTCATGCGCGATGTCTGCGGCCATGACGAGCACCGCCGCCGCGCCGTCGTTGATGCCTGACGAGTTGCCGGCGGTCACGCTGCCGCCGGTGCGGAAGGCCGGGGGTAACCGGCTCAGCTGTTCGAGTGACGTGTCGAGCACGTAGTGCCCGCCGTCGCGCCGGCAGCGGGGGTGTTCGTCGGTGTCCACCAGGATGGTGTCCCGGCCGACGGTCACCGGTACCGGCACGATCTCGGCGCGAAAGTGGCCGCTGTCGATCGCCGCCACGGCCCGGCGCTGGCTTTCCAGGGCAAATGCATCCTGGCGGGTCCGCGAGACGGTGTCGCGCCGCAGCTCGGCAACGTTCTCCGCCGTCTCGCCCATCCCTTCCAGCGGGTAACGTGCGGCGAGCCGCGGGTTGGGAAACCGCCAGCCGATGGTGGTGTCTTCGAGCTGCTGCGTCCGGTCGAAGCCGCGCGCGGCTTTGCCCAGTACGTAGGGGGCACGGCTCATCGATTCGACGCCGCCAGCCACCAAGACGTCACCCTGGCCCAGCTGTACGGCCCGGCAGGCCTGGACGATCGCCTCCAGCCCGGAAGCGCACAGCCGGTTGACGGTGACGCCGGCCACGGTTTCGGGCAGGCCAGCCAATAGGGCCGCCATGCGGGCCACGTTGCGGTTGTCCTCACCCGCCTGGTTGGCCGCCCCCAAGATCACGTCCTCGATGCGCCCCGTATCCAGGCCGGCGCGTCGGACGACCTCGCCAATCACCAGGGCAGCCAGGTCGTCCGGCCGCACGCTGGCCAACGCGCCGCCCCAGCGCCCCACCGGCGTCCGTACCGCATGCGTGATCACGGCCTCGCGCATCTCAATCCCTCACTGGTTCAAATATGCGACGCGGTGACGACGTCCCCGGCACGGTCCGCCAGGGTGTCAGTCAGGTATAGGCTCACCGGACCGTGCCGGGGACGGTACTTGCGACTTCGTAGGTCACAGCTCCTGCTGTGACGACATTCTCGACCCTAAAGCATCCTCCGGCGGAACAGACCTACGGTTCCGCATCCAAACGCGGTGCCAGCGCATACCGCTCAGGGTTCATCCTCTGCAGCCCACGCAGCGTGTCGCGCACCACGGCCAACCCCAGCGCTTCGCCCCACGCCAGCGGTCCGCGCGGGTAATTCGTGCCCAGGCGCATCGCCGTGTCGATGTCCGCCGGCGTCGCGACATGCTCCCCCACCGCGTAATAGGCCTCGTTGATGATGCAGGCCAGGATACGCTGCTGAATCGTCGCCGCCAGCACCGGGTCCAGGTCGGTGGTGCGAATGATCTCCTCCGGCGTTGTGGCTGCGGTGTAGTCGTAGAAGCCCCGACCGGTCTTGCGTCCCAACTGCCCGCGTGCCACCATCTCGGTCTGGATGGCGTGTGGTGCAAAACGCGGATGCTGGTCGAATGCGGCGTAAACCGCCTGGCTGACGTCGTAATTGACGTCGATGCCGATCAGATCGAGCAGGCGGAACGGTCCCATGCGGAACCCGACCGCCTCCATGGCCCGATCGACGGCCGGCACCGTGGCCAGGCCCTCGCCCACGATGCGCAGCGCCTCGAGATAGTACGGCCGCGCCACCCGGTTGACGATAAAACCGGGCGTGTCCGCCGCCAGCACCGGCGTTTTGCCCCAGGCGCGGGCCGCCAGGGTGACCAACGCTATCGCTCCCGGACTGCTCCGTGACCCCCTCACGACTTCCACCAGCGGCATGACCGGCGCCGGGTTGAAGAAATGCATGCCCACGACCCGTTCGGGGTCTGCCGCACCCGCGGCAATGTCGCTGATCCGCAGGCTCGAGGTGTTGCTGGCCAGGACTGCCTGCGGGCAGATCAGCGACAGCCGGCTGAACAGGGCCCGCTTGAGCGTCAGTTTCTCGGGGACCGCTTCGATGACCAGACCAGCATCCGCCAGGTCGCCCAAGTCAGTGGTGGCAGTCAGACGGGCCAGGACACCGGCGGTATCCGACGCCGCAAGCTGCCCCTTTGCGACCAGGCGCTGCATGCCGGTTGAGATCGCGGCCTGTCCGCGTGCCACCACGTCAGGCTGCACGTCCGCCAGAGTGACGGGGTGACCGGCGTGCAGCGCCACCTGGGCGATACCGCTGCCCATCGTGCCGGCACCCACGATCCCTACCCGCAGCGTGGCCAGATCAGCTGTCACCGCCCTATTGGCCCCGGTAGCGCGGGGGACGCTTTTCCAGGAAGGCATCGACCCCTTCACGGTGGTCGGCCGTGGCCCCGGCGACGTCCTGCAGGTAGGCCTCGTATTCGAGCGCCTCGGCCAGAGTGCTGGTGAGACCCTTGTTGAAGGCGCGTTTGATCAGGCCGATGGCCCGGGTGGGTGCTTCGGCCAGTGACTGCGCCCAGGTCTGAACGTCAGTCTCGAACTCGTCCGCGGCGAAGACACGGTTGATCATGCCCCAGGCGTAGGCATCCTGGGCGCTGACGCGATCGCCCGTCAGCATCATCTCGAGCGCACGGGCCGATCCGATCAGCCGCGGCAGCATCCAGGTCGAGCCGCTGTCGGGGATCAGACCGATCTTGACGAAGGCCTGGATAAAGCTGGCTTTGTCGCTGGCCAGGCGGATATCCCCGGCCAGGGCAATGCTCATACCCGCGCCGGCGGCCACACCGTTGATGGCGGTGATGACCGGTTTCTCCAGTTCACGCATCTGGGTAACCAGCCGGTTGTAACCGTGCCGCAGGTGCTCGCCAATGCTGATGTCGGCACCGCGCGCCTGGAAATCCGCCAGGTCCTGACCGGCGCTGAAACCGCGCCCGGCTCCGGTCAGCACAATCACGCGTACCCCCGCGTCGCGCCCGGCCTGGCGGAAGGCATCGATCGTCTCACGCGTCATCACATCGTTGAAAGCATTCAGCTTATCCGGCCGGTTCAACGTAATCCGCGCCACCGCCCCACTAACGTCGTACACAACAGTCTCATACATCATGCTTGCCCCTTCCAAAGTTCCCCGCGCCACACGCCCACACGCCCTCACCCCTACATATCCCGCCGCACCGGCGCCGGCTGCACCGTCGCCGCATCCAGCTGCCAGTAGCGCCCGCCGTAAAACAGCAGCGGGTTACGTGGCTCCTCGCCCTGGCTGAGCGCGACCACTTCGCCGATCACGATCCAGTGGTCGCCGCCTTCCAGGATTTCGTGGACCTTGCATCCAATACTGGCGAGCCCATTGCTCAGACGCACGGCGCCGAGCTCAGGGTGTTCGTCCCAAGGCAGAAACTCAAACGGAGGTGGCTCAGCGTCTTTCCAGCTGCCGGCGAAGAAAGTCGATAGTGCTTCCTGATCGGCGCGCAGGACGTTGACCGTGAAGGTGGTGGTGTGCCGGAGGAGGGTAGCCAGGCGTGCCTTTTTGCCTACGGAAACCAGCAGCAGCATCGGATCGAGGGACAGGGAGGCCACGGCGTTGGCGGTCATGCCGTGCACGTCATCGCCGACCTGGGTGGTGACCACGGTGACTCCTGTGGCAAACAGGCCGATCGTGTTGCGATAGGCGCGGGTATCGATGTCAGGTAAGGTGTTCATGTTTCATAGCTGTTCTAATGAAGGTTTTGTGCACCTATTGTCCCGGAAAGAGACGATCTTGGCAAGTGTGGGGTGAGGAGGTGAAATGTGAGGGCGTGAGGGCGTGAAACGTGAGGCGTGAGGGCGTGAAACGTGAGGCGTGAGGGCGTGAAACGTGAGGCGTGAGGGCGTGAAACGTGAGGCGCGAGGAATAGGGTGAGGTGATGGATTGTTGCGGACCGGTGGTTTGGTGGCGGGGTGGTTGCGCGGAGTGATTTGACAAGGTGGGATGCACGGTCTATAGTCCCACATGACCTCGGGGTCATAGGCTGCGAAGCTGGGGGGATGGTGTGAGACTGACGATGGATCGATGGAGTCGCGGATGCGCGCGTTGATTTTTGATCTGGATGGCACGCTGATCGATACCGTATACGCCCACGTGTTTGCCTGGCAGCAGGCGCTGACCGAAGCCGGGCTGCCCATCGATGGCTGGCGGATACATCGACGGATTGGGATGAGCGGTGGTCTTTTTACCCGCGCGATTGCACGTGAGCTGGGACGCGACCTGACGGCGACGGAAACCGTGTTGGTTCAACGGCGTCACAGCGAGCTTTTTGCCCAGTTCCTGCCCGAACGCCGCCCTTTGACGGGTGCACTCGAGCTGCTGCGTTACCTGCGCCAGGTGCCGGTGGTGTTTGGCATTGCGACGTCGGGTCACCGCCCCGAAATCGACAGCTCGCTGGCTGCGCTCGACCTGGGTCCAGAGACCGTGGTGGTTGAGCGGGGCGAGGTGGCACGGGCGAAGCCAGAACCTGATCTGTTCATCGCCTGCCAGGAACGGCTGGGTGTGCGTGCCGACGAATGTTATGTCGTGGGTGACGCGGTATGGGATCTGCTGGCGGCCCGCCGTGCCGGCATGTTGAGTGTGGGTCTGCTGACCGGTGGTTATGGCGAAGAGGAGCTGAGCCAGGCTGGAGCCTTTCGCGTGTACCGCGACCCGGCAGAACTGCACCGCGCGCTGGACGAGCTGGGTGTGTTGCCTTGAGTTTGGGGCGGAGGGGCGGAGTAGGGAGTACGGAGTAGGGAGTAGGGGAGAGCAGGAACGCCTGACTCCAGCTTGGCCAGGAGCGCTGGGAGTGGATTGAACGGATATGTCAGCGGTGAAAGCGACATCAGCGCAGATCAAGCAATACTACGAACTGCTGGCGCACTCGACGCCCCGCATCACCGCCTGCTCATCGGCGTTGGATGACGTGCAGCTTGCCCAGCGGGCAGGCCCACGTCCGTGGTCGGCGGTGGAGGTGTTGGCGCACCTGCGCGCATGCAGTGATGTGTGGTCGTACAGCATCTATGCCATGCTGGCGGAGGATAACCCAACGTTGCCGCTGCTCGACGAGCGAAAGTGGGCGAAAGTGACGCGGTACGGCGAGCTTGGATTCCATCCATCGTTGCGCGCATTCGCCAGTCAGCGTGAGCAGCTGTTGAGCGTGCTGCGTCAGCTGTCGGCCGACGCGTGGGAAAAAACAGCCACGATCGGCGGCAGAAGACACAGCGTATTTAGCCAGGTCAGACGTATGGCCTTGCATGAAGCAGAACACTGCACACAGATCGAGACGATGTATCAATGAGCACTGCAAGCACTTCCCAAATACGCCCGTATCAGGATGCCGACGAAGACGCCGTGGTTGCCGTCTGGTACCGGTCGGGTTTGGCGGCCTACACGTATTTGCCTACGTGGCAGGCACTGACCATGGAAACAGCGCAGATGGTGTTTCGGGACTTCATACGTCCCCGCTGCACCATTCGGGTCGGAACGTTCGACGCGCGCGTCGTCGCCTTTCTGGCCATGGAGGGGTCGTACATCGACCGGCTGTATGTCGACCCGGACGCCTGGCGCCAGGGCTGGGGCACGCGCTTCATTCACCTGGCCAAACAGCTCTCACCGCAGGGTCTCGAGCTACACACGCATGTCGAGAATCATGCCGCACGTGCGCTGTATGAGCGTCACGGCTTCGCCGCCGTCAAGTTTGGCACCAGCCCGCCACCGGAATCGGCACCTGACGTAGAATACCACTGGCGCCCGTAGCTGGCCCATACTGCGGCTGCCTGTCCTTTGCCCCTTTGTTCATCATGCCGTGCAGAATGCGTCGATCAAACGCCGGGCCGCCTCAGCGACGTGGGCAGCCGGGTTGGCGGGCGAGCTGCCGTACATGCGCGCGGCCATATAAGTCCCATCCATCAATAGAAACAACGCATCGGCTAACACCGCCGGCTGCCCTGCCCCTGCCTCCCCTGCCAGTTGGGTAAAGCGTGCCCGAACCGCCTCCTTGTGTGCGATGGCGATCGCGTGGCCGGCATGATCGGTTGCGGG
>JAYRNS010000912.1:0-9781 GCA_041912075.1 Anaerolineae bacterium | reverse complement strand
GCCGGGGGGCGGTGCCGGCTCGCCGGGCGGGGATCGTCACAGCAGGAGCGGTGACCTACGTCTCCACTGCGGCGTCGCGCCGGGGGGAGTCGCCGGCTCGCGCGGAGGGGATCGTCACAGCAGGAGCTGTGACCTACGTCTCCACTGCGGCGTCGCGCCGGGGGGAGTCGCCGGCTCGCGCGGAGGGGATCGTCACAGCAGGAGCTGTGACCTACGTCTACGCACATAACAACGCGATGCCACTCCCTACTCCTTACTCCTTACTCCTTACTCCTTACTCCCTACTCCCTACTCCCTACTCCCTACTCCCCACTCCCAAATGACCCCCGTCACCAACCGTCATGACCCCAGGCACTATCCCCACCTGCGGCTTTTTGTTATGCTGCGGTCGCAGTCACCAACCATTTGGTATCCATCATGGAGTCACAATGACAGAGACAACGAACACACCCACCCGCCGGCGCCGCCTGTGGATGATACTGATTGCGGCCGGGGCCATCGTCCTGGTTACCACCATCGTATTAGGTGGCCTGGCGCGCGGCCAGGGAGCCGCAGCCGCCCAGACACCCGTTGACAGCATCACAGCTGCCACCTTGGGTGACATCACCGCCAGCGTCAGCACCAGCGGTGACGTGCGCGCCGCGCGCGACGCCCGGCTCTCCCTAAAGGTCGCCGGTACCGTGCAGAAGGTATTCGTGGAGACCGGCGACGTCGTGCAAGCCGGTGACACACTCGTGCAGCTCGACACGGCCGACCTGGCGCGTGACGTCGCCAGCGCTGAGCAGAACCTGGCTATCCAGGAAGCCAGCCTGGCCGAGCTGAAAGGCGGCGCCACACCCAGTGAGCTGGCCGCCAAACGGGCCAGTCTCGCCAGCGCGCTGGCCAACCTGGCCGATGTGCAGGACGGCGCCGACGAGCAAGAAATCGCCGCCGCCCGTGCCAGCCTGAGTGCAGCTCAGGTGGCATATGCGGATCTCCAGGACGGGCCTGATGCGGAGAAAGTCGCCCAGGCACTGGCCGGCCTCAAAAACGCGGAAGCCGCAGTGCAGAAAGCCCAGGCGGCCTACGACAAGGTGGCGAGCCACCCCGACATTGGAATGCTGCAGCAGTCGGTGGACCTGCAGCAGGCCACCAATAACTACGCGTCAGCCGAGGCAAGCTACCGTCAAACCATCCAGGGCGCAACCCGTGAAGCGCTCGAACAGGCCCGAGCCAGTGTTGAACAGGCCAGATCGAACCTCTCGACCCTACTCGCAAAGCCGACCGCAGCCGATCTGGCTGCAGCCGAAGCCCAGGTCAAGCAGGCCGAAGCGCAGCTGGCCGACCTCACCAACGGTGCCACCGCCGAACAGCTCATCATCGCCGAAGCCCAGGTGGCGCAGGCGCGCATCAACCTGCACCGTGCACAAGCCAGTCTGGAAGACGCCACCCTGCGCGCCCCGTTCGCCGGTGTCATCACGGCAGTTCACGTCGTTGAAGGTGAATTCGCCAATGGGCCGGCCGTCGACCTGACCGACCTCAACAGCCTGCAGGTCGTGCTCGATGTCGATGAAGTCGATCTCCGCGACCTGGTTATCGGCCAGCCGGCCATCGTGACCCTGGAAACCTGGCCCGAGGCGCCAGTGACCGGCCACATCAGCGCCATCGCACCCACTGCCACAGCCAACAACGGTGTCGTCTCTTACGCGGTAACCGTCACGCTGGATAAGACCGGTCTCCCGCTGCGTACCGGCATGACCGCCGACGCCGGGCTCATCACCGCCACGCGCCGGAACGTCCTGGTCGTGCCCAACCAGGCTATCACACCGGTGCGTGCCGAAGGCAAGTATTATGTTGAGCTAGTGGATGCGGACGGCACGGGCACCCGGAGGGTCGAGGTTACGATTGGACTGAAAGACAATGACCATACCGAGGTCACCGGCGGCATCGTGGCCGGCGATCAGGTCGTGATTCGCAGCCTCACCCAGACTGCAACCAACGCAGCCACGAACAACTCCCTGATCCCACCACGCAATGCTGCGAATGGCTTTGGTGGACAATAGAAAGAGAAAACGTTATGATTGAGCTGCAACACGTCGTTAAGGAATACACCATGGGTACCCAACGGGTGCATGCACTGCGCGGCGTCGATCTGACCATCGACAAAGGAGAAATGGTTGCCATTATGGGGCCGTCTGGCTCGGGCAAGAGTACGTTGATGAACATCATCGGTTGTCTGGACCTGCCATCGACGGGTACCTACCGTCTGGATGGCATCGACGTCAGCCGCATGCGCGACGACGAGCTGGCCCGCGTGCGTAACCGGCGTATCGGCTTCGTCTTTCAGCAGTTCAACCTGCTGCCACGCACGCCCGCCCTCAAACAGGTGGCCCTGCCGCTGATGTACGCCGGCGTCGACCGCCGCACCCGCCAGGCGCGCGCCGCCACCGCGCTCGATGCCGTAGGCCTGAGCGAGCGTCACCAGCACCGGCCCGATGAACTGTCGGGAGGACAACAGCAGCGGGTGGCCATTGCGCGCGCCCTGGCCATCGAACCGAACATCATCCTGGCTGACGAGCCGACCGGTGCGCTGGACAGCCAATCGGGTGAAGAAATCCTCGACATCTTCGAAAGGCTCAACCGGCACGGGATCACCATCGTGATGGTGACCCATGCCACTGACGTAGCCGCCCGCGCGCAGCGTACGATCTGGCTGCGCGACGGCCTGGTCGTGAACGGGGTGTGACATGCTCGACTTCCGCGAAAGTCTCCTGACAAGCCTCGAGAGTATCAGCATGCACAAGCTGCGGTCGGGGCTGACTTTGTTGGGCGTGATCATCGGTGTGGCGGCGGTGATTGCCCTGCTGGCTATTGGCAATGGCGTGACCGCCTCCGTCACCGGCGAGATCACATCGATCGGCACCAATCTGATTGGTATCACGCCTGACCGTGCCAACAGCGACGGTTACCCCCCGCTCAGTCTGTCGGATGTCACGGCCCTGGCCGACCCGCTGAATGCGCCCGACGTGATCGCCGTCGCCGCCACCGTCCAGGGCAGCCAGGATGTGATCGCCGGCAGTGAATCGGTGCAGGCGACGGTGGCGGGCGTCACGGCGAACTATCTGTCGACGTACAACCTGACCGATTTCCAGGTGGGGGATGGCCTGACGCAGGATGACCTGGACACCCGCGCGCGTGTGACCGTGCTGGGCGCCACCGCGGCCACCGATCTATTTGGCAGCGAGTATCCGCTGGGCAAGTCCATCAAGATCAACGGCGCGAATTACGAAGTGGTGGGTGTGCTGAGCGGACAAGGGCAGACGCTGGCCGGCAACCCGGATGCAACTGTTTACATCCCCTTGACCACGGCGCACGGCCGGCTCTATCCCGACCGCACGCGTCGCGGCGATCACGCGGTCAGCACGATCATTGCCCAGGCCGCGAGTGACACACGGGCGACAGCAGCCGCGAGCCAGGTCACAGCAGTTCTACGCCAGGAACACGACCTGGCCGACGGCGCCGAAGCGGACTTCAACGTGCTCAACCAGGCCTCGCTGCTGGATACGGTTGGTGCCATCACTGGCACACTGACGGCTTTTCTGGGGGCGATCGCGGGCATTTCACTGCTCGTAGGCGGCATTGGTATCATGAACATCATGTTGGTGAGTGTCACCGAGCGCACACGCGAAATCGGTATTCGCAAGGCACTCGGCGCACTGAAGCGTGACATCCTGGTGCAGTTCCTGCTGGAATCGCTGCTGCTCAGCCTGTTGGGTGGACTGCTGGGTGTCGTGGTGGGCATGGTGGTCGCCCAACTCGCCGGTGCCATGCTCGGTGTCACGGCCGTCGTCGAGCTGACGACCGTGCTGATGGCCACTGGCTTTGCCGCGGCGGTCGGGCTCATCTTTGGTCTCTACCCGGCCTGGCGCGCCTCCGGCCTGCGGCCGATTGAGGCATTACGCTATGAGTGAGATTGGGGGTTGGAAAAAGCACGATGCTTGACCAGACAATCGTCGATGCCGGGACGATCAAAGACCGTCATGCCCTCGCTCCCGGTCTGTTGCCCGTGCTGCAGCAGGCGGTGGCACTACGTTTGCTGTTGGTGCTCATCTCGGTTGGGCTGCTGATATGGGTTGGACCGCCGGTGCGGTTCGTTTCCGGTGCTGCAGTCAACCTGTACCAGATTGGGTTCGTCGTCGTGAGCGAGGCGGCAGCGCTCCTTGCGCTGGTCAGCTGGCCGGCGCTGCGCCAGCGCTTTGGTGCGTGGTTTCTGCCGCTGGTGCTCGGCTGGCTGCTGGTGGCGCCCATTGCTCAGTATGCCGTCGTACTGACCAATGCCGTCTCGATCGGCTTACTGGACATCCCACGCAGTTTTGGCGGCGTGGCGGTCGAATCGATCTGGCTGTTGGTGCCGGTGGTGTTGGCCGCATGGCAATACGGCCGGCGCGGCTGGTTGTGGGCCATGGTGGTCCTCGTCGTGGGTCAGGCTATCCTGCTGCCGCTGCTCTACCTGGCGGGCGAAGAGATCGCGCTGACGGCCGTCGCCACGGCGGGCCGCCTGGGGATGATTGCTCTGCTCGGCTACATCGTCATGCGCATGGGCACCGCCCTGCAGACCGAACACCGTGCCCTGCTGCGTGCCAATCAGCAGCTGGCCCAGCGCGCGGCCACGACCGTCCAGCTCGCCGAAAGCCGCGAGCGCAACCGTCTGGCCCGTGAGCTGCACGACACCCTCGCACACGCCCTGACCGGTCTCAACGTGCAGCTGCAGGCGATGGACACCCTCTTGGACCACGACCCAGCGGGCGTACGGCAGCAGCTGCACGCGGCGCAGTACACCGTGCGCCAGGGCATCCAGGAATCGCGGCGAGCTATCCAGGCCCTACGCGCCACACCGCTGGAGGACCTGGGTCTGACCGAAGCGCTGCGCCAGCTCTGCCAGCAGCAGGCCGAACGCACCGGCATTGTCTTCACGTGCGATATTGCTGAGGTCAAGGCGCTCGATCCGTTAACCGAACAGGCCGTGTACCGCATTGCCGAAGCCGCGCTGGCCAACGTCGAACAGCACGCCGCGGCCACCGCGGTGACGGTGATGCTCACTCCATCGTCAGAATTTCTGTCGCTGCACCTGCAAATACACGACAACGGTATCGGTTTCGATGACAGCCAGGTCGCCGGCGACCGCTACGGCCTGGCAGTGATGGCCGAGCGTGCACAGCTGATCGGCGCGACCCTGCGCATCCACAGTGCGCCTGGCCAGGGCACGCGCATCACCCTGGAGGTGCCATGATTCGTGTGCTCATCGTGGACGATCAAGAAATCGTGCGCCAGGGTTTGGCCGTCATTTTGCGTCATCAGCCGGACCTGGACGTGGCCGGCATGGCCGCCGATGGGGTCGAAGCGCTGGCACAAGTCGCCAACACCCGACCCGATGTGGTATTGATGGACTTGAAGATGCCGCGTCTCAACGGCATCCACGCCACCCGGCGCATCACCGAACAGTATCCGGCGGTGAAGGTCGTCGTTTTGACCACCTATGACACCGACGACTGGGTGTTCGACGCAATCCGGGCCGGCGCCTGTGGCTATTTGCTCAAGGACAGCGACAGTGTTACCATCGTGCAGGCGATCACCGAGGCCGCCGCCGGCCAGGCGCGGCTCGATCCGGCAATTGCACACAAGGTGTTACGCGAATTCAACCGGCTCACGCCGTCGCACACGCCGCCTACGGCCGCGATACCCACCGCACCGGAAGTGCCGGTGCTGGCGGAGCTAACCGAGCGTGAGCTCGGGATTTTGCAGGAACTGGCACGCGGCAAGAACAACCGCGAGATTGCCGACACCTTGTTCCTGGCCGAAGGTACAGTGAAGAATTATGTTAGTACGATTATTGCCAAGCTGCACGCCAACGACCGCACGCAGGCGGCCATCCTGGCGTTGAAACAAGGCCTGGCCAGGCTCGATTGACTCTGGAACCAACCATGAAACGATCTACCATCAGCATCCTGCTGCTAATCATTCTGTTGATCAGCGCATGCAGCAGCAATCCACAAACCCCACAGCCTACCCCCAACATCGAGCCGGCAGCGACCACATCGCTCGCTCCGACTGCCGTCGAATCACCAGCCGCGGGCGAAGCCACTACATCGACCCCAGCCAGTGCAGCGGCGGCGACCCCCATCGCCGGCACGCCAGTACCACCGACCGGCACACCGGTCGATGTCATGGAGGTGGCGCGTACCATCAGCGACACGGTCGTCTATGCCGACCCCAGCACGACGGCCGACAATCTGGGCGAACTGCCGGCCGGGTCGGCGATCATCGTCACCCGCCAGCTCGACGACTGGTACGAGATCATCTTTGACCCGGAGGTGCGCTCGCACGGCTGGGTGCCACGAAACGTGGTCAGCCTGGATGTCGGTCCTGAGGCGGCTGCACCGGCGACCGCGGTCGTCATCGTACCCACCGCCACTCCCCTACCGGCCGTGGCCACGCCGCGCCCGGTGCGCCCGGCACCGACCCGCAGCAGCCTGCCCGGCAAACTCGTCTTCCAGGACCGCAGCGGCGGCGATATCTATATCATGAATGCCAACGGCAGTGGTTTGCGGCGTCTGACGAACGGTTTTGAGCCGGCGCTCAGTCCTGATGGTCAACGTGTGGCCTTCACCCGCTGGGACGAGCCGCGCGGGCTGTGGGTGATCAACGTCGACGGCAGTGGGGAACAATTCCTGAGCGCGGCCAACCGGGCACGCTCACCAACCTGGGCACCCGACGGCAGTTCGATCGTCTTCGAGCGTATGAACAAGAGTCGGGTCTGCCGCAACACGCCCTTCGGCTGCCTGACCGACGACGAGTGGCGGGCGCGCTTTGGCGGTGACTGCTTCACGACACCCTTTGGCACATTCTGTTTGAGCGACTTTACGCCATTTACCCTATTCGAGACCAACCTGACAAGTTACGACCTGGCCACGGGCAACACGCGCGATCTGCCGGCCAGTGTCACCGCTGCGTCACCCAACCATCATCCGGCGCAAGACCAGGTCGTGTTCGTCGACGACGACGGTCTGGCATCGACCAGCACCACGGGCAACGACGCGCCGCAGCGTCTGGTGCAGGCGCCCAACCTCCTTGGCCCGGCCACCTACAGCGCCGATGGCCAGTGGCTCTACGGCAGCCGCCGGTCGGGTGACCACTGGGATATCTGGCGCTGGCCGGCCAGCGGGGGAAACGGTGTAGCGCTGACCGCACCACCTGGCCTGCGTGACCGCGCGATCAGCAGTTATGCGCCCGCGGTGAGTCCTGACGGGCGCTCCGTTGTGTTCCTGACAGATCGTGCGGGGATGTGGCAGCTGTGGTTCATGAATGCCGATGGCAGCAACCAGCGGCCGTTGGCGCCGGGGGCTCTGGCTGGCATCACTTTTCTGGTTGATTTCAACGATGAGAGGATGATCACCTGGGGTCAATAACCCAGCCCGGGTGCCACAGGTGGTTGCTATGGAGGATCAGCCAATAAGACGATCGTACTCGTCGTGGTCGCCGATCCATACCCAAATGAAATCCGGACCATCTTCTATGGCCAGCACACGATGATTCAGTCCGACTCTGGCTGACCAGAAGCGGCCCACCTTCTTGAAATGAAGGGAAGGATGTCGCGGATTCTCTTTGAGCAAGTCGAAGTTCTTGCGGGCCATTTCCTGGACCGATTCCGGCAAGTTTCGGAATCGAGCCCAGAACTGCGGAGTGGTTCGATGCATCTACAGGTCTCGGAGTGTTCCTTGCGCTTTTGCGGATGCTGCCTCTTCGAGTAAAAAATCGAGCCTGCCCGCGGCAATGTCCTTTTCCAGCTGATTGTCCCAGCGCAGCCAGTCTTTGTCAGCAAACCAGCGCCGCAGGCGCAGAAAATCTTTCTCCGGCAGCGCTTCGATCTCAGTTTGGAGCTGTTCGAGTTTCATCATGGTCTGTTCCTTGTCATGTGGCAGTATGGTACACAGGCTTTGTGCCATTGTCAAATGCGCTGTGTTGACGGGCTGCGGGCAAACCGGTAGGCCGGCGGCAGGCGTGCAGTTGCGGGTGAAAATCGAGATGGCAGAAGACAAAGCGTTCAAGAACTTATTCAACCAGACGTCGGTCGGCGAGCTGGCCGATGCGGTGCTGGCAGTCTACCCACCCTTCGATCGTGCCGCGTTTCTGGCGCGAGTGTTCGACGATGGCTGGACGGCGCGCGAGCTCAAACAGCGTATGCGGCACATCACACTGATCGTGAGCGATTATCTGCCGGCCGATTACCGTGCCGCGCTGGCGGTGCTGCAAGCTGCGCTGCCCCAACTGGCGCACCAGGGGTTCGAGAAAATGGTGTTTCCCGACTTTGTCGAAGTCAACGGGTTGGACGATTATGAGGCTTCGATTCCCGCCCTGGAGCTCTTTACCCAGCACATGTCGGCGGAGTTTGCCATTCGACCCTTCATCGTGCATTACCCCGACCGCGCCATGGCGCAGATGCTGACCTGGGCACACCACCCCAACGCCGACGTGCGCCGTCTGGCCAGCGAGGGGTGCCGGCCACGTTTGCCGTGGGGCATCGCGCTGCCGGCTTTACAGGCCGACCCGTCACCGATCCTGCCCATCCTCGAACAGCTCAAGGACGATCCCTCCGAGATGGTGCGGCGCAGCGTGGCCAACAATCTCAACGATATCTCCAAGAATCAGCCGGCGCTGGTCATCGCCCTGCTGCGCCGCTGGCTGGCAGACGGCACGCCCGAGATGCTGGCGCTGGCCCGACACGCGCTGCGCACCCTGGTCAAAGCCGGTAACACCGATGCGCTGGCGCTGTTAGGTCACGGCAGCGTAGGGGTGGACATCAGCAACGTCACGGTCGAACCAGCGCTGATTCCTTTGGGTGGTGAAGTGATGCTGGCGTTCGACATCACGTCGACCGCTAACGAGCCGCAGAACCTGGTCATCGACTACGTGGTGTACCTGGTACGGGCCAACGGCTCACAGACGCCGAAGGTGTTCAAGCTGAGCAGACGCACGATCCAGCCAGGGGAAACGCTGCGTATCTCCAAGAAACACAGTTTTGCACCGGTTACGACGCGCAGCTACTACCCGGGCAGGCATGCGATCCAGCCGCAGGTCAACGGCCAGACCGGTGCGCAGGTGACGTTCGAGGTGACAGCGGCGTAATATCGCTGTCGATTGTCTCGGCTTGATGCAGCACCCTTCAGGTCAGGACACGCAGCGCTGCAAGCAGGGCGTCGGTGTCTTGCGGCCGGCCGGCACTGACCCGGATGTAGTTCTCGAGACCAGGTTTCATGTAGTGACGAACGAGGACGCCGTGTTGTGCCAGGGCCATTTTCAGCGCATACGCGCTGCGTCCCAGAATCTGGCATAGGACAAAATTGGCGCGGCTGGGCAGGGGTTCGAGAAATTCGAACGCGGCCAGCGCCACGTAGAGACGTTCGCGTTCGGCGACCAGCGCTTCCACCACCGGCTGCGCTTGGTGCCGGTGGGCCAATGCAGCCAGACCCGCCACCGTCGCGGCGACATTGACGTTGTACGGTTGTTTGAACTTCCAAAGGTGCGGCATCAACCAGTCCGGGAAGACGCCGTAACCCAGCCGCAGCCCCGCCAGCCCCGCCCACTTGCTAAAGGTCCGCAGCACGACCAGGTTCGGATGGTCTGGTGCCCATGACACGACCGAGTTCTCCAACCCGGCAAACTCGATGTAGGCCTCATCCACAACTACCAGCAGTGGCAGCGCCAGCAGCCGCTGTAAGTCGGCCGGGGCCAGCAGGCTGCCATC
>JAYRNS010000911.1:0-5302 GCA_041912075.1 Anaerolineae bacterium | reverse complement strand
GATCGTATGGATCGCCATCCGCCGCGCGTCGTCCCAGAAACCGCCATTGTAAGCCGGCTGACCGCAGCAGGTTTGCCCGGATGGCACGATGACCTGCAGCCCCTGACGCTCCAGGACGGTGACCACCGCCTCGGCCGCGGCCGGTGCAAAGTGGTCGGCCAGGCAGGTCACAAAAAGGTTGACGTGCGTGGGTCGGGTACCTGTCATGGCGGGCATGGTTGAGGGCTCCTTGGGTGGATTCACTGGGTTCATTTTACACGTAGATGGTATGGCTGTGCAAGAAATCTCACTAGGGGCTCGTAAAGGAATAACTTCCTGTGAATTGCTGCGAATTCCATCCACGTTGCAGGAAGTTAATATTTTACGATGCCAAAGCCTCACAAGCCGGTGGTTTATCTCGCTTGTGACCGATCGCACGCCTGGTTGTGTCTAACATGCTGATGGAGATACTCGGCCCACGGTGGCGTAAGATCCTGCGTGATATGTGGCGTTACAAGACGCGTACGGCCGTGGTGGTGATGTCGATTGCGGTCGGCGTCTTTGCCATCGGCACCATTGTGACGACGCGCATGATCCTCGCCCGCGACCTGACGAAAGCCTACCTGGCGATCAACCCGCCCAGTGCAATCCTGGTGGCGGATCCCTTCGACGATTCCCTGCTCGACGTGTTACGTGGCATCGACGGCGTGGGTGAGGTGGAAGGTCGTTTGGGGATCAGCGCGCGCCTGCAAATCGGCCCTGATGAATGGCGTACGATTCGGCTCACCGGCATCGGTGATTTCAACGATATACGCGTCAACCAGATCAAACCGTGGATCGGTGCCTGGCCACCGCCCGACAAGGAGATACTCGTCGAGCGCAACTCCCTGCCCCTGGCCAACGCCCAGGTGGGTGACCGGGTGGTGATCGAAATGCCAGACGGCACGCAGCGCATGGTGCGCATTGCCGGCCTGGCGCACGACATGTTTCGCACGCCCGCCCAATTTGTCGGTAACGTCTACGGTTATGCGACGTTGGATACGATGGAGTGGCTGGGTACCGCCCGCGATTATACCGAGCTCCAGCTGTTGGTCGACGGTGATACCAATGATCTCGCGCACATCAAGGATGTCACCAGCCGGGTCACGGACAAGATCGAAAAGAGCGGACGTTCCGTACGCTTTACGTTTGTGCCAACACCCGGTGAACATCCGGCCGACGAGCAGATCCAACCCCTGCTGGTGATCCTGGGTGCGCTGGGGGTGCTGGCGCTGGCCTTGAGTGGATTTTTGGTGGTCAATACGATCACAGCACTGCTGTCGCAGCAGGTGCGGCAGATTGGCGTCATGAAAGCGGTGGGTGCCCGCACCACACAGGTCGTCGGCATGTACCTGGGGACGGTGACGATCTACGGTGTGTTGGCGCTGGTCGTTGCCGTGCCGTTGGGTGCGATTGGGGCGTATGCGTTTGCCCAGTTTATTGCCAGCCTGATCAACTTCGACGTGCAGTCGTTTACCCTGCCGCCGGGGGTGCTGGCCCTGGAAGTTGCCGTCGGTCTGTTGGTGCCGCTGCTGGCCGCACTGTGGCCGGTAATCAGCGGGGCCCGCGTGACCGTGCGCGAAGCGATGAGCAGCTACGGCCTGGGCCGCGGGCGATTCGGGCGCAGCGTTGTCGATCACGCCGTCGAACGGGTGCATTTTGTCTCGCGACCGCTGTTGATCTCTCTGCGCAATACCGTGCGGCGCAAGGCGCGTCTCTTGTTTACGCTTTCGACCCTGGTGTTGGCCGGTGCGATCTTCGTGGCCGTGTTCAGTGTGCGTGACTCACTGCTCCTGACGCTGGATGAAGCGATGGCCTATTGGAACTACGACGTCGACGTCAATGTGGCCCGTCCGTACCAGGTATCGCAGCTCGAACGTGAAGCACTACGTGTGCCTGGTGTGGAAGCGACCGAAGCGTGGGGTTTCGCCAGCACGCGGCGGCAGCGCCCTGACGACACGGAAAGCGATACGTTCCAATTGATTGCGCCACCGGCGGACACAAAATTCCTGCGACCCACCCTGGTCAGCGGGCGCTGGCTGCTGCCTGAAGACCAGAACGCCATCGTGCTGAATACCGAATTAACCAAGGAAGAGCCTGACATCCAGGTGGGTGACGACATCACCCTGTCGATCGAGGGGCGCGACACCACCTGGCGCGTGGTGGGTATCGCACAGGGGGTGCTGGCCGGCCCGACCGGCTATGCCAACTATCCCTACTTTGCCGAAGCGGTGCGCAAGGTGGGCCGCGCGAGCAGCCTGCAAATACAAACCACACGGCATACCCCTGCCTTTCAGACACAGGTCGCACAGGCCGTGGAGGCGCGTTTCGAACAGCTGGGCATCAACGTCAGCTCGACCGATACCACCCAGACGCGACGCGGGCGCGTCGGTACGCAATTCAATATCCTGGTGGTTTTCCTCATGATCATGGCGTTGCTGATTGCCGTGGTGGGTGCTCTGGGGCTGACCGGCACCATGACCATCAACGTCTTCGAGCGGGCGCGGGAAATCGGCGTGATGCGCGCGATTGGAGCATCGGATTGGGCCGTGCTGCAAATTTTTATGGTGGAAGGCATCCTGATCGGGGTTGTCAGCTGGTTTGCCGGCAGCATACTGGCCCTGCCAATCAGCAAACTGCTCTCGGACGCCGTGGGCATGGCCTTTATGCAGGCACCCCTGCACTATACGTTTTCGCTCGAAGGCGCCGCGATCTGGGTCGTGCTGGTGGTCCTCCTGGCCGCGGTCGCAACTTTATGGCCGGCCTGGTCTGCCACGCGTCTCAGCGTGCGCGATGTCCTCGCCTATGAGTAGTGGAAGTTCTTCTCTCCGGCACGGATGGCCACTTTCAATCGATTTTCCCACGGCGTCAGCGGACACGACCAGGCTTCGTTGTAGGCGCAGTACGGATTATACGCATAGTTGAAGTCGACCATAAACTGCCCCTTGCCCAACGGTTCCGGCTCCAGATAGCGGCCGGCACCGTATGTCTCTTTGCCCGCCAGGGCATCGACAAAGGGTAGGAAGAAGCCGTGCTCACCAGCGTACATCGTCAGCTCCGCCTCCTGGTCATCCACCATGAACTTGAACCGGCCGTAACGCTCGTAGACCTGGACGTCACCGCCCGTGGTTTGCATCTCGATGGTTTTGCGTTCCGGAAACCGCTCGACGGTTACGACCAGCCGCAGGGCAGGGTTCTCGTCGAAATAGTCCAACCCCTGAAAGGTCCGCTTCTGGGCGGGGGTTAAGGGGCTGTCCGGGTAGATGCGGAAGAATTCATTCTTTTCGGCGCGGAAGCGTTCTAGATCATTCATTTGGGTCACCTATGACGGACTGTATTGGAAGTAGTTTACCACCGATACTGGCACGTCAAAATTGGGTGATATCATGCGGCGTGGACGGCAAGTCGTGGATACGGCGCACGGGAGAGAGGGCCAGCACCAGTGTGCCGAGCAGCCCGCTGCCCAGCGCGGCAATAGCCAGCGTTGCCTGGGCGCCAACCGCCGAACCCAGCATGCCGCCGATGATCGCGCCCAGTGGACCGATACCCGCCACGAGCAGCTGCAGACTGGCGCTGGTGCGTCCTAACAAGTGCTGCGGCGTCACCGCCTGGCGCAGGCTGACGTCGGCGATTGCCGCCATGGTCCACAGCACATCACCGAAGAGCTGCGACGCCAGGAGAATCAACAGGGCCAGGCCAAAGTTGAAATTTCCCGCCAGGGGAATCAGCAGCATCGTCAACGTCCTGGCCAGCGATGACCATACGAGCATACGCCCCACCCCCAGGCGGCGAGTCACGCCCTGCGTGATCAGCGATCCCACCAGACTGCCGATGCCCCCTGTGGCAATGGTCATGCCCAGCAGTGCCGGTGACAGACCCAGGTCGCGGATGGCAAACAAACCATACAGTGTTCCGATAAAACTGCCAAAAAAGCCCTGGATGCCAGCGGTAAGCGCCAGCGGTCGCAGAATTGAATCCGCCATGAGCACACGCACACCTTCGGCCGCTTCGTGCATCATGTTGGGCTGCGCTCGCGGTCGCGGGGTCAGTTCTGGGGTGCGGATGCGGCCAAGCGAAGCGGCCGATACGAGGAATGACAGGCTGTCGAGCAGGATCGCGATGGGCGCGGTAACCAGCTGTACCAGGACACCAGC
Organism: Anaerolineae bacterium; assembly: GCA_041912075.1. Lineage (GTDB taxonomy): Bacteria > Chloroflexota > Anaerolineae > SSC4 > Amarolineaceae > SSC4. The sequence goes on along the minus strand of JAYRNS010000911.1, from coordinate 1,130 downwards.
CACGCCTGTGCCCACGACTTCGGCAAGTGAGCCGCTCAGTGCCAACTTGCTGTTGGCTTCCACCAACTGCTCGCGCGTCACCAGACTGGGGAGATAGGCGCGATAAGCAGCCTCGAACAGCACGGTGAAGGCACCTGCCGCGATCACTACCACGTAGAGCTGCGGCATATTCAGGATGCCCATCACTGCCGCCAACGGAATCGAAAACAACACAGCCGCACGTGCCAGGTCAGCCGTGATCATCAAGGGTCGCTTACGCAGGCGATCGACCCAGACGCCAGCGAAGAGTCCCAACAGCAGCACCGGTACACCCCCGGCGGCCGTTAGAAAACCCATCTGCGTCGGCGAGGCGTTCAAGACCAGGAGCGCGGCCAGACCCAGACCGTCGCGCGTGATGTTGGAGCCGAACGCCGACACGGTCTGACCGGTCCACAGCTTCATAAAATCGGAGTGCCGCCACAACCCCTGAAAACGGCGCGTCCAGCGACTGGATTCAACCGGCGCCATCGATCCTGCCTCTCACCACAAATCGTACGATCATACACGACGTTCGCTCAAATGCCAAAGCATCGACGTGGCGTGCGGTGTGGACAAAGTTGACATCGATTCTGGGATCACGATAATCTTGCTGCCAGCACATTCCTCATCCGGAGCGGCCATGCGTTTTTTCGATACCCACTGCGATACGGTGATGCGTGCCCTGCACAGCGGCCTCGATTTCATCCACGGCGGGCAGGGTCACGTCGACCTGCCGCGGCTGCGTGCTGCCGGTGCGTGTGCGCAGTTGTTTGCCGTCTTTGTCGTCGAGACCAACCTGCCGGGGCGCGATCTGCGGTCCTATGCAGATTATGTCATCTCGGTGATCCTGGGGTGGCTGGCGCAGGCCGGTGGTGTCATGCGTCTGGCTCTGTCCGCAGCCGACATGCGGATGGCGGGTCAAGACGACACACTGTATGCGCTGCTCGGGTTGGAAGGTGCCGATCCACTGGCCGGTGATGCCGAAAACCTGGCCCACTTCTATTACCTGGGCGTGCGCAGCGTCACACCGGCCTGGGATGACAATGCCTTTGCCGGTACCCCGTTTGGGGCCAACGGCGGGTTGACGCAAGAGGGTTTCAAACTGATCGAGG
>JAYRNS010000910.1:0-5418 GCA_041912075.1 Anaerolineae bacterium | reverse complement strand
TCGGCGCGCAGGCCGGCAATCAACTGCTCAGCAGCATCGGCGGTCACCGGCTGCCCATAATAGACAGTAATGATTTCGTGATCTTCGATGCGCATCTGCTCCAGGAGGGTGCGCACGACGCTGCCGGCGTTGCTGCCGCGAGCCGTGAGCGTATCGTTGAGCAGGCCAATGACGTCACCCACGTCCACCTGGATACCATCGAAGGCTGCGGCGCGCACGGCCACCGTCACCTCACCGGTTTGAGTGTGGTGTAGCCCCGCGGTCATGGTGCGCACATTGGTTTCCAGATCGGCCAGCGGGTTGAAGGCGATCAAGGCGCTGATGCCCTGCGGGATCGTCTTGCTCGCAACGATGCGCACGTGTTTGGGTGAGAGGGCCTGTGCCTGCTGGGCCGCCAGCAAGATGTTGCTGTTGTTGGGCAGGACAATGACATCGTCTGCCGGCGCCGCGGCGATGGCTGCCAGCAGCTCCTGCGTGCTGGGGTTCATGGTCTGCCCGCCCGTCACGATCTGTGAGCAGCCCAGGCTGGTAAAAACCTGCTGCAGACCACTGCCTGATACGACGGCCACAATGGCGATCGATACGGCCGGCATCACCATGGGCAGCTCCCCGTTGTGTCCTGCGGCCGGGCCATCACCCGATCCTTCGCCATGCACGAATTCGGCAAACTGGGCGTCCATGTTCTCGACGATGATCCGGCTCAGCCGCCCCACGCTCGCACCATAGTTGAGGGCGTGGCCCGGTTCAGGCGCGTGCAGGTGGACTTTGACCGCCCGCTCATCGCCCACCACCAGGACCGAGTCGCCCATGGCCGTGATCGTACGCCGGATGTCCTCGACCTCGAGATTTCTGCCTTCGATGATGAACTGGATGTCGAACCCGTACTCGCCGCCCAGCGCCTCAGCGTGGCCGGCGAAGGTGGCGCTCGCCGTGTTGGATGCATCGAGTTGTTCGCCGTGCAGGACACGCGACATGCCGTCCAGCACGAAGTACAAACCCTTACCACCGGCATCGACCACGCCGGCCTGCGCCAGAACGGGCAGCATCGAAGGCGTCTTCTGCACGGCGTCATCGGCGGCGTGCACCAGCCGGCGCAGAAAGAAACGCAGGTCGTCGTCGAGGTGGGCGGCATTTTCGGCTGCATCGGCGCACAACCGAATCACGGTCAGAATCGTACCTTCGACCGGTTTGACGACGCCTTTGTAGGCCGTGTCGGCGGCCACGCGCAGGGCACGCGCCAGCTGCCCGACGTCGCACGTGTTAGCCCCTTCGAGGCTGCGCGCCAGGCCGCGCAGGATCTGCGATAGGATGACGCCTGAATTGCCACGGGCACCCATGAGCGCACCGTGGGCCGCAGCGTGCAGCACTTTGCCCAGGTGGTCTGACGGTGCATTGGCCATCTCCTCGATGCTCGACTGCAGCGTCAGCAGCATGTTGGTACCTGTATCCCCGTCGGGTACCGGAAAGACGTTGAGGGCATTGACGCTTTCGTGGTTGCGCCCCAGCCAGACATAGGCACCCTGCAGCATTTCGCGCATGCCGGCTCCGTCGATGGCCGGTACGGATGCGCCGGGTGGGTATCGTTCGCGCAGTGGCTGTTCGGGCGCAGGACCTTGTTTGGCATGTGATGATGTGCTTATCAAACCTGGAGTCTCCTGACAGATGAAATGTCGAGTGACAGAATCAGTGGTCGCGCCTGGAGTCTATCCGAAAACCCGCCTGTGAGCCTCAGTGCCCAGGTGATTTCAGGGTTTTCGGATAGACTCTTACTCGTCACTGGTGCGCAGCCCCTGGACGTGAACGTTGACCGCGGCAACGGGCATCCCCAGGGTTTGTTCGACCGAAAATTTCACTCGCTGCATCACACCGTGTGCCACTTCCGAAATGCGTGTGCCATACTGGACAATAATGTACAGATCGATGATGATGTGGTCCTTGGTAATCTGCACGACGACACCACGCCGTGCGCGATCCCCCTGCAGCAAATCGCCGATCCCGTTGATCAGGTTCTTGCTGGTCATGCCCACGACGCCATAGGACTGCAGCACGGCCTCGCTGGCCACGGTGGCAATTGCGTAAGGGGAGATTTCGATACGACCACGATTCGTTGTCTCCATGGGTGATCTTCACTCCGTATTTTGGCAAAATGCCTGACCTGTGTTATGATCGGCCCAACAAACATTGCCGACTTCGGGCCTGTGGCCCTGCAATTGCGCGGGGCCTTTGTTTTGTCCCAGGGTCGTCCAAAACTCAACTGTGTGAGCCCATGCTGTGTCGTACCGCGACTTGGGCGGGCTCGCCAAGCCGTAGGGGGTACGAAATGGCCAAGTGTGAGATTTGTGGTAAGGGGCCACAATTTGGCAACCGTGTGAGCTTTTCGATGCGCCATACCCGGCACATGTGGAAGGCAAACGTCCAACGGAAGACCATCTGGATAGACGGTAAGCCACGAACTGTGTATGCCTGTGCCAAATGCCTGAAGACCATGCAGAAGAATGCCTGATCCGGTCTGTCTTTTGTTCGTCTGCCAGAAGTGCCGGCTGCGTCGCTGACGCCCGGCATTTTTGTTGTCCGCGGTTTCTCATGCGGTCAGTTCCAGGCCCTGCACCTGCTGGCGCAGCTGGCCGCAGCCGGCATTGATCTCGATCCCCCGCCGCAGCCGCAGCGTAGTCGGAATCCCCGCCGCACGCAGCGTTTCCACGAAGGCCTGCGTATCCAGACGGGTGGACGGTTGAAACGGCGATCCGGCTACCGGGTTGAGCGGGATGAGGTTGACGTGGCACAGAAGCCCTCTGAGTAGCTGTGCCAGACCCTGGGCGTGCGCGGGCTGGTCGTTGATACCCTGCATCAACGCATATTCGAACGTGATTCGCCGGTGCGTGCGTGCGACGTAACGACGGCAGGCCGCCAGTAGTGCGCCCAGCGGGTACCGCCGGTTGACCGGCACGAGCTGGTTGCGCAGCTCGTCGAACGGCGCATGCAGGCTCACAGCCAGGTTGATTTGCAGTGGCTCTTCGGCCATCCGGTCGATCATCGGCACCAGGCCAACGGTCGACAACGTGAAGTGACGTGCGCCCAGCCCAAACCCGCGACCATCGGTCAGTACGGTCAAGGCCTGCCACACAGGCCCGTAATTAGCCAGCGGCTCACCCATGCCCATCAGCACGACGTTGGTCACCTGGCTGGGACGCGCAACCGGCAACACCTGGTCGTCGACGCTGGCGGGCTGGCGCAGCCAGCGGGCAAAATAGAGGACCTGGCTGACAATCTCGCCGGCCGTCAGGTTGCGTGCCAGACCACCCAGACCGGTGGCGCAGAAGGTACAGCCCATGCCACAGCCAGCCTGCGTCGAAATGCAGAGCGTGCGCCGCTCGTCGTAAAGCATCAGCACCGCTTCGATGGTCTGTCCATCGAGAAGCCGGAACAGCAGTTTGTGCGTCAGACGATCGCGTGATGCCGTCACCACGGCCGGCTGCAGGAGCTCGATCGTCGTTTCAGCGGCCAGGCGCGCCCGTAGTGCCTGGGGTAGGTCGGTCATCTCATCTGCCTGGGTCGCCTGGCGGGTATACAGCCACTTCCACACCTGCCCAGTGCGAAACCCTGGCTCACCCCACGACACCAGCAGCGTTTGCAGCTCATCGTATGTCAGGTCCAACAATCGTTGCATACCTACAACCAGGGCGCGTTAGCGCCGCATTTTGTGATTTTCTGGTTCACACAAAAGGCGAGTATACCGCACGCCAAAACGGAAGTCAAAAAGAAATTGGCAGGTGCCGTCCGCGAATGACGATCACGAATACGCGAATCCCGCCCTACCGCTTCACCTCTCACCGCCATCATGCTATAATACCCCTCGTGAATCAAGCACCTGGCAGACTCGCAGTCGACTATCGAAAAAAGTGGTGGGTATTGGCCGCAGTGGCCATGGGCACCTTTTTGTCCACGCTCGACAGCAGCATTGTCAACGTGGCGATCCCCACCCTGGAGCGCGAGCTCGACACCACGTTTGCCAACGTCCAATGGGTTGCGCTTGCCTACATGGCGGTCTTGGCAACGCTGTTGCCCAGTATGGGGCGCCTGGCCGACATGCGCGGCAAAAAGTCGATTTATGTGACCGGGTTTGTGGTCTTTACGCTCAGCTCGGCCTTGTGTGGGTTGGCACCAACCATTCACTGGCTGATCCTGTTTCGTATTGTGCAGGGCATCGGGGCCGCGATGATCACCGCGCTGGGCGCGGCTATTGTGACCGAGAACTTTCCGCCGGCCGAGCGTGGTCGCGCCTTGGGGATCACCGGTGTGGTGGTGTCACTGGGTATCGTAACGGGGCCAACCCTGGGTGGTTTGCTCCTGCAGCACTTTAGCTGGCATGCCATCTTTTTCGTCAACGTTCCGGTGGGCATCATCGGGGTGTGGATGGTCTGGCATTACGTGCCGCGTTCCTTGCCCCTTTCGGGTCAGCACTTCGATTTTGGCGGCGCCGCGCTGTTGGGTGCGGCGTTGTTGAGTCTGTTGTTGGGCTTGACCGTCAGCCAGACCACTGGTTGGCGGTCACCGGCGGTGTTGGCTCTGCTGGGTGCCTGCATCGTCGCGCTGCTGGTGTTCGTGCTCGTCGAGCGGCGCGTGGCGCAGCCGATGATCGACCTCGAACTCTTTCGCAACGTGTTGTTTAGCGTCAATCTGGTGACCGCGTTTATGATCTTCATTGCGATTGCTGGTGCGACGTTTTTGATGCCGTTCTACTTGGGAAGCGTTCTGGGTTACCCGATCCAGCAAGTGGGCATCTTGCTGGCCGTCCTGCCGATCGGCCTGGGGATCATGGCGCCCCTGGCCGGCTATCTGTCGGATCGTTACGGTCCGCGTCCGATCACGGCGATGGGTCTACTCGTGGCTACCGTGGGGTTTGCCCTGTCTTCGACGCTGCAGGCCGACACGCCCACCTGGGCCTATGTGCTCAAATACGCACCGGTAGGGATTGGCATCGGACTCTTCAACTCGCCAAACAACAGCGCCATCATGGGCGCGGTCCCGCGGGCGCGCCTGGGTGTGGCGTCCGGTTTGATGGGTCTGACACGCCTGCTGGGTCAGACCGTGGGTGTGGCCACGCTCGGCGCACTGTGGGTTGCGCAGACCGTCGCCGCAGTAGGAGGCGTCCTGGGGATGGACGTGATCGATGCCCCGGCTGGCGCCATGGTCGCCGGCTTGCACGACGTGCTGCTCATCGGTGCCGCCGTCACCGGTGCCGCGTTGTGTCTGGCGGTGGTGGCCATCTGGCTGGAACGACGTCAGGTCGCCGCGCGGGGCCGGCCGGCGTTGAGCGAAGAGGTGGTGCCAACCGTGCACCTGCCAGGAGATTGATCCATGGGGACACTCAACCCAAGCCTGCTCTCACCTGAAATGGACAAGGCCCTCAATGCCGCG
>JAYRNS010000909.1:0-3227 GCA_041912075.1 Anaerolineae bacterium | reverse complement strand
GGTCGTATCTTGCGGCTATACGTTGATGTTCGAGCGTTGACGCGGCGATTGAGGCGACGATCATGACCAATTGGCTGCGCGGACTGGACCGGAAGGCGTACCCTGAGTCACAACGCCTGCTCGCGATGATCCCATTGGCCGTTGTGTTTCTGGTGATCATCCCGACCAGCTTGATTCGCCTGTCAGCCGTGTTGGACCGCAGGCTACGACTACCGCGGCCGCACCTCGGATCTGTGAATCGCCTCGTGGGCGGCTTGATGATGGTCGGGGGCTGGTTGCTGGCCATGTGGACGATCGTGGTTCAGTTCTCGATCGGTCGCGGTACCCCCGTGCCCCTCATGGCCACGCAGGAGCTGGTCGTCGACGGCCCCTACCGCTTCTGCCGCAACCCCATGGTGCTGGGCGCGGTGGTGATGTACCTGGGCCTGGCAGTCAGCATCGGCTCGCTGTCAGCGGTGGGGCTCGTCGTGCTGCCCACGATCTGGCTGCTGGCGTACGTCAAACGCTGGGAAGAGCCCGAGCTGGAGGCACGTTTTGGGGAAGCCTACCGGCTCTACCGGCAGCACACCCCATTCCTATTGCCGCGCTTTGGAAGGCAGGCGGCATGAAGCGCTTGAGGTATCTCCTTTTGCTGCCGCTGTTGGCGATGGGCGCGCTCGCGGCCCCGGTCTGGCGCCCCTATCGCCAGCGCGCACCGACGCGCGTGACCAGCCTCGAAGAACTGGACGATCCGGCTATTGCCGAGGGTTTCAACGACCAGGTGGCGCCTGCCTGATCTTCGACCTGCGCCGTGACCGGCGTTTCCCCTGTGGACTCTGCTCTGGTTCGCCACGTGTGTGATCGTGCCGGCGGCACTGCGCCGGGCCAACGAGCCGCTTGGCAGCTGCGATGCGGCCTACACGCCGCCCGAGGTGATGGTCTTGGCGGCGCAATCTCGAATGAGAGGGTGGCACGTGGTCCCCTGTGGTTGATATTGGAAGGGCGAGAATGACAGACAGAAGTGTGATTATCATCGGCGCAGGAGTAGCCGGCCTGGCTGCCGGGTGTTATGCGCAGATGAACGGTTATCACTCGCAGATCTTCGAGCTGCATGACCTGCCGGGTGGCTTGTGTACGGCCTGGGAACGCAAGGATTATGTGTTTGACGGCTGTATCCACTACCTGTTTGGCTCCGGATCCGGCCAGCCGTTTCATCGCATATGGCAGGAGCTGGGTGCGGTGCAAAACCGGCCGATGATTTATCACGATGAACTGATGCGTGTCGTGGCGCCCGATGGACGCACCTTCATCGCTTACTGTGACCCTGACCGCCTGCAGGCGCATATTGCCACCCTGTCGCCCGCCGACGCCCGTTTGGGCCAACAACTGGCCGATGGTGTGCGCCAAATGATGCCCTTCGATATGTCTCTCATGCGCCAGCAGCCGATGTCGACACTTGGCGCGCGCGGTGGGCTGAAGCTGGGCTGGCAGATGATGCCATTTGCGCGGCCGATGCTGCGCTGGGCCCGTCTGTCGGCGCAGGATTTCGCCAACCGCTTCCAGGACCCCCTGCTGCGCCAGGCCATTCCCATCGTGTTTGGCTGGCCCGAGATTCCGATGATGGCAGCCCTTTCGGTTCTGGCCTACATGCAAACGCGCAACGCCGGTTTTCCGGCCGGTGGTTCGCTCGAATTTGCACGGGCCATCGAGCGGCGCTATGTAGCCTTGGGCGGCACGATTCACTACAAATCCCAAGTCGAGAAGATTCTGGTCGAGCGCGATCGTGCGGTCGGCGTCCGGCTGTACAACGATGAGGAGGTGCGAGCCGATGTCGTGATCTCAGCGGCTGACGGACGCGCCACGATCTTCGAGATGCTGGGTGGAAGTTATACGGATGGCAAAATCCGCCGCTGGTACGATGGCCGGCCAACGATCCATTCGCAGGTTCAGGTGTCGCTGGGCGTGAATCGTGATCTGTCTCAGGAACCGCACTGGGCGACGTACTTGTACGACACGCCGGTGACGATCGCGGGTGAGGAGCGTTGCGATCTGGGCATCAAACACTACTGCTTCGACGCCAGCCTGGCTCCACCGGGCAAATCGGTGGTGGAAGTGATGCTGCGCAGTCCTTACGGCTACTGGCAGCGCATCTACGGGCACAAACTGTACGACAGCGAACAACTGCAGGTGGCGCAGCAGGTCATCGGGCAACTGGAGCGCATTTACCCTGGCCTGGCTGCGCAGATCGAGGTCAGCGATGTGGCCACGCCGCTGAGTTACGAACGGTACACGGGCAACTGGCAAGGCTCAACCTGTGGCTGGTTGCTGACCCGGCAGACGATGCTGAGCATGATTACCGGGATGGGCTATACACTGCCCCGGTTGGGCAACTTCTATCTGGCGGGTCAATGGGTGGAGCCGGGCGGAATGGTGCCCCAGGCGGCCGTTTCGGGCCGCAATGTGATACAATTGGTATGCCGGGCAGACGGGCAACCGTTTGTGACGAGTGTGCCGAATTAGAAGGAGGTATTCTGCATGGACAACAACACCACCTCAATCAACATCCCGTTTCCCGATGCAACCGAGCTGCACTTGATCGTGCGCGTGGGCGCCTGCCGCTTGGCGGTGATGCCGGGCACGCGCACGGACGCCTGGATCACGGGCGCCTATTCCGAACCGTCCGGCGCGCTGCCGTTGAAGATCACGCAGGAAGGCAGCACGGCCCGCATCACCCAGGAGCCCATACCGTCTGAGTTCTGGAACATGTGGAACAACCCGCCGCGGCTGACCCTGCGCTTGGGCACGGCGCGGCCCTATCACTTGACGCTGGAAGGCGGCGCCAGTGAGAGCGAATTCGACCTGGGTGGTCTGCCTTTGACCGAGCTGAACATCCGCCAGGGCGCGGGCAAGATGGATTTCGATTTTTCGGTGCCGAACCCGCAGCCCATGGGACAGCTGACCGTGGAGGCCGGCGCTGTAGGCTTCGAGATGGTCAACCTGGTCAACGCCAATTTTGCCGAGATGAAGCTCGACGGCGGTGCCGCGTCGTTCTATCTTGATTTCAACGGTCAGCTGCGGCGTGATGCCCGTGTCAAGGTCACCACGGGGGTCTCCGCGGTGACGCTGGTGGTGCCATCCAGCACCGCGGTGCGGATCGCGCCCGAGACGGTGATGGCCGGTTTGGACGTTGGGGATCATTTCACCAGGCTGGAAGGTGCATTCAATAACCCCGCGGCCACTTCGGGTGG
>JAYRNS010000908.1:0-3775 GCA_041912075.1 Anaerolineae bacterium | reverse complement strand
GGCTGCGCCAGGGTTTCGACCACGCGCCGCAGGTCCATCCACCACTGCTGTTTGGCGCGCTGATGCTCCATGTCGACCAAACGCGGCAGATCGATTAGGTCGTGGAAACGGATCTGCCCGGCTTCGAGACCAATGAACGCCCCGCCGGGGGGCGTTACCTGGGCCGCTTCGATCAACCAGTCGATACAGTTACGCGCCAGGCGTGTCGCCTGCACGCGGTCGAACGGCGAGGGTGTGCCGCCCTGCTGTAAATGGCCGAGGATAGCCGACCGCACGTCGTACAGACCCTTGCCTTCGGCCTCGAACAGCGCACACATGACGTCGGTGGTATAAACCGGGCTGGCATATTCGTTGCGGATCATCAACCCCAGGCGTTTGCCCTGCTCGAACCCCTGGATGAGGTGCTGCAAGTCGAGCTCCAGGTCGTGCAGGGTGATGCCGTCTTCGTTCAAATAAACGCGTTCGGCACCGGTCGCCAGGCCGCTCATGAGCGCCAGATAGCCGCAGTAACGGCCCATTACTTCCACGACGAAACAGCGGCGGTAGGCCACGGCGGTCTGTTTGATTTTGTCGACCGCTTCCATGATGCTGTTGAGCGCGGTATCGGCACCGATACTCAGCTCGGAACCGGGCAGGTCGTTGTCGATCGTCGCCGGCAGACAGATGATGGGGATGTTGAAGGAGTCGAAGTTTTTGCGCTCGCTGACCAGGGTGTAGGCGCCCTGGTAACCGGCCCAGCCACCGATCAGCAGGATGCCATCGATCTGACGGTGCTCGATCGTGCGCGCGATGGCGTACAGATCGCGGCCGGCCGGAATCTTACGGTTGGTTCCCAACTCGGCACCGCCGGCCGACGCCCAACCCTGGACCGACATCCAGCCCATTTCCTGGATGTCATCTTCGATGAGACCGTGGAAGCCGTTGCGCACACCGAGCATGATGTGTCCGTGATCGAGACCGATGCGAACGGCGCCGCGGGCGGCCGTGTTCATGCCGGGCGCTGGCCCACCGGAATGCATGACTGCCAGCCGCAGCCGTTTCTGGTCTGGGTGCGGCTCACTCGGCAGGGCGCGCACGAGCGTACGCAGCGTTTGGAAGGCGCCTTTGAAGCTGCCGCCGCGCAGCTCCATCGCACGTTCGTAGTCATGCGCCTTGATGGCATCGGCGACCGACCGTGTCTGCTCGACGGCGTGCATGAGCGGGGTGCGGTTGATGCGGTTACCACGGATACCGATGACCTGGGGTTCGTCCTCAGGTTTGGCTTCGAGAAGCTGCTGGACGGCCGTGTAACCGGTGAGCGTGGCCAGGTTACGGTCGAAAGCGCTGGGTGAGCCGCCCCGCTGCACGTGCCCCAGGATGGTGACGCGCGTGTCTTCGCCGAGGCGCTCTTCGAGGACTTTTTTGACGTAGTCGCTGGGGATATCTTTACCCCGGCGGTCCTGGGCCCCTTCGGCGACCACGACGATCGTGTCGCGGCGGCCAGCGCGGCGGCCTGCACGCACCAGCTCGCACAGCGTGTCTTCCCAATTGTCGACGTCGGGCGGGTTTTCGGGGATCAAGACCCAGTCGGCGCCGCCGGCGATGGCACCCATCAGGGCCAGGTAACCGGCGTGACGGCCCATCACTTCCACGACGAACGTACGCTGGTGGCTGGCGGCGGTGCTGGCGATGGCGTCCACGGCCTCGGTGATGCGGTGCAGTGCGGTGTCGGTGCCGATCGTCATATCGGTGCCGTAGAAATCGTTGTCGATCGAACCGACCAGACCCACAATCGACAGGTATTTGTGCTGGTCGGCCACTTTGCGTTTGATGGCGCCCTGCGCCACCAGCTCGGCCAAGAGATCGGGCCACTCCTGGCGAAACGTGTTGGCACCGGTAAGGCTGCCATCACCGCCAATCACGACGAGACCGTCGATGTCGTTGAGTAACAAGTTCAGGGCCGCACGCAGACGACCTTCGCGGGTCCGAAAGTCGGCGGAACGGGCCGTGCCGATGATCGTGCCGCCGCGCTGGAGGATGCCACCCACGGAATCCCACGTCATCTCGCGGATCCGGTCGCCGCCTTCGACCATGCCCTGGTAACCTTCGTAAATCGCATACACCTTCATGCCCGCGTCGATGGCCGTGCGGACGACGGCACGCACCGCCGCGTTCATGCCCGACGCATCACCACCGCTCGTCAACACACCAATCGACCGTAGTCCCTGGGAAGCCATACCGTTTCCTCCTGACTCGAGCTGCCGATCACTACTGCTCTGTTAGGTTGGATTTTGGCACCATTCTGCGCTCGTACAGCGACAGGATCGGTATACGTTCCAACCTAACAGAGCACTACCTGGTTCAATGGACAAATTGTAACATGATTCGATCAAATCGAAAACCGTGGCTCGTTCATTCCGTCTGTTCTTACCGTGCAGTGCGAATGGGCCTACGTGTTGGCGTGGATAGCATGTTCGGCGTACACCAGGCGGCGGGTGCCGGTTTCGCCGCGCAGAATGAGCGAGTGGGTTTCGGCGCGACCGCCGTGATAGCGCACGCCGGAGAGGAGCGGGCCGTCGGTGATGCCGGTGGCGGCAAAAAAGACCTGGTTACTGGTCACGATTTCTGCGGTGGTCAGGATGCGGCGGGTATCGAAGCCTGCCGCCTGGACGGCGGCGCGTTCGTCGTCGCTCTGCGGTGCCAGACGGCCCAAGATTGCGCCGCCCAATGCGCGCACCGCACAGGCCGAGATGATGCCCTCTGCCATCCCGCCAATACCCATCAGGATGTCGGCCCGGCTGTCCAGGCTGGCCGCCAGCAGGGCACCGGACACGTCGCCGGCCGCGCGCAGCATGACACGTGCCCCGGCGCGGCGAATTTCTTCGATCAGATCGTGGTGACGGGGACGGTCCAAAACGAATACGACCAGATCGCGCACCGATTTGTGCTTCAGCCGCGCCACCAGGGCCAGGGTCCAGGCGGCTGGGGCATCCATACATTCGGGCACCAGCGCGGCGGCCACCTGTTGGTTGACTACGATCTTTTCCATGTAGAGCGCCGGGCGCGGGGCCCATAACGAACCGAGTGGGCTGACCGCGGCGACCGCCAGGGCACCCGAACGGCCCTGCGCCAGCAATTTGCGGCCTTCGATGGGGTCGGCCACCACATCCAGGGTTGGTCCGTTGCCGGTGCCAATCTTTTGGCCGGCATCGAGCGGGGAGTGTTTGCCCAGCCGGCCCTCTTCGCCGACGACGATGTCGCCGTCGATGTCGAGCGTATCGAGGATGCCAAACATGGCCACCGCGGCTTCTGTGTCGGCCTCATCCAGTTTGTCGAGCCCCATCCAGCGCCCGGCAGCCAGGGCAGCCGCTTCGGTGGCGCGCACCAGGTCCATTCCGAGGTTGCGTGATGAAACGAGTTTCATGGTTTCTCCGTGAGACGTTCAGGGGTGAAGACCGGCATACAACGCCGGTCTTCACCCCTGAATTCTGGACCATGGTGGGTATTCTGTCAAGTCTGGCGGAGCGGGCCAGGGCAAATCCGAGCACCCACTGTGTGCTGGGATCGGTCTAGTTCATCCGCTCCAGAATGTGCGTGACGATGGTGGCGCCGCTGCCGCCGATGTTTTGCGTCATACCGATGCGCGCATTCTGTACCTGGTTGGCACCGGCGCGACCGGTGAGCTGCAGACAGGCCTCGACCACCTGGTAGACGCCGGTGGCACCCACGGGGTGGCCGCGCGCCTTCAGACCACCCATCGTCGACATCGGCAGCCGCCCCTCGGTCGTGATGTCGC